>JAUZQA010000222.1 GCA_030705665.1 Bacillota bacterium | reverse complement strand
TTGATTGGCTCAAGTGCCATTATTAGCAAGAAATTAGAGGTATCTGATACGAATTTACGGGATATTACTTTAGCGCTTGATGAATCATCTATAGTTGCGATTACAAATTCAAAAGGTGTTATAACATTTGTAAATGAAAAATTTGAAGAGATTTCAAAATACAAAAGGGAAGAAATAATTGGAAAAACCCACCAGATGATAAACTCTGGATATCATCCTAAAGAGTTTTTTGAATCAATGTGGCAAACGATTAAAGCAGGTAAGGTTTGGCGGGGTGAAATTTGTAACAAAGCAAAGGATGGAGCAGTATATTGGGTAGATACCACGATTGTCCCTTTTCTTAATAAAGCAGGAAGATCGATTCAATATATAGCTATTCGTTCGGATATTACTGACCGCAAAAAAGCAGAACAAGATCTTCTTCATTCAATTAAGGAAACCCGAGATATTACCTTTGCTCTTGACCAATCATCGATTGTGGCTATTACGGATCAAAAGGGAGTTATTACAAGTGTTAATGATAAATTCTGTGAGATTTCAAAATATAGTCGAGAAGAATTAATTGGGCAGGATCATCGAATATTAAATTCAGGATACCATTCAGGGGAATTCTTTCAGGATTTGTGGAGAACTATTGGCAATGGCAAGGTATGGAAGGGAGAAATTTGCAACCGTGCAAAAGATGGTACTTTGTATTGGGTGGATACCACGATTGTTCCTTTTCTAAACGATAATGAGAAGCCCTATCAATACGTTGCCATCAGAACAGATATCTCAGATCGAAAAAGGGCTGAGGATCATTTAAAAGAAACACTGAAAGAAAATCTTGATATTAAATTTGCTCTTGACCAGTCCTCTATTGTTGCCTTTACTGATGCAAGAGGAATCATTACAAGTGCAAATGATAAGTTCTGTGAAATATCCAAATATAACCGAGATGAGCTTATTGGAAAAAGTCACAGCATCTTAAATTCGGGGTTTCATTCCAAGGAGTATTTCCATAACCTTTGGATAACGATAATGAAAGGGAATGTTTGGAAAGGGGAAATTCGTAATAAAGCAAAAGATGGATCACTATATTGGGTAGACACCACAATTGTTCCGTTTATTGATGAAAAAGGAAAACCCTATCAGTTTCTTGCAATTCGGAACGACATTACCGAACGGAAACGGAGTGAAGAGATCCTCCACCAACAAGACAAGCTCGCTGCCGTTGGACAACTGGCAGCAGGTGTTGCCCACGAAATTCGGAATCCTCTTACATCAATGAAAGGCTATACCGAATTCTTACAATTAGATGAAAAAGATCCTGAGCGCTTAGAATTTTTAAATATCATTCTTGATGAAATCGAACGGGTAAACATGATTGTCGAAGACTTTATGGTCCTTGCAAAACCAAAGGCAGTTGAATTGGAAGAGAAAAATGTTATTCCAGTCATTAAAAATGTTGTTTCACTGCTTGATTTTGAAGCACGAAAAAGGCATGTTCGACTCCATCTTGAATGTGAAGCAGAGATTATTCAAATTGAATGTGATGAAAACAGGCTGAAGCAGGTATTTTTGAACTTTATTAAAAATGGAATTGAAGCAATGCCAAATGGCGGTGATTTATATGTTAGGACGTTTATTAAGGATAACAACGTTCAAATATCCATTCAAGATACCGGTGTTGGAATCCCTGAAGATAAATTGAAAAAACTTGGTGAACCCTTTTTTACTACAAAGAAAAATGGGAATGGTCTGGGTCTTATGGTTAGTTTCAAAATCATTGAAAGCCATAATGGAAAGGTGTTTATTGAAAGCGTGCCAAACAAAGGAACAACGTTTAATATTTTCCTGCCAGCTAAAACCGCTTAACAAAAAGAGTAAAGTTTATCTTTGCTCTTTTTGTATGTTAATAACGTTTTTAAATAAAAATAAAAGTTTCAACTTTTTGTAGATTCATATATTATATAGGTGTAGTTGATGTTGCTAAAAGAGGAGGCAGACGAATGACAGAAACAAGTTTTGTCAAAACGGTTTGTGGTTATTGCGGAACAGGATGCGGCCTAATTCTCGAAGTCCAAGATAATAAAATTATCAAAATCCGTGGTGATAAAGAAGCACCCGTTAATAATGGACAAACATGTGTTAAAGGGGCATTTGCCTATGAATATGTACATGCTAAAAAAAGGTTAACTGCTCCAATGATTCGCAAAAGCGGACAACTTGTTAAAGTTTCGTGGGAAGAGGTCTATCAATTTATTGCCGATAAACTAACTACTATTAAAACATTATGGGGACCCGATGCGATCTCCATGTTTGCTTGTTCAAGAACAACAAATGAATCCAATTATTTAACGCAAAAATTTATGAGGACAGCGATTGGAAGCAATAATATTGATGGATGCAACCGAACGTGACACGCCCCAAGTGTTGCCGGTCTGGCAACTGTTTTCGGAAGCGGTTTCCCTACAAATACCTTGGAAGATATTGAAAAAGCTGAAGTCCTGCTTTTAATGGGTTCGAATACCACCGAAGCTCATCCAATTATTGCGAATCGGATGAAAAAAGCAGCCAAAGCAGGTCTTAAAATTATCGTCATCGACCCTAGAAAAATTGAGATGACAAAGGTAGCACATCGACATCTTCAAATAAATGTTGGAACAGATATTGCCCTAATTAATGCCATGATTCGGATTATTTTAAAAGAGAATCTTTATAACCCAGAGTTTGTCAATCAATTTACAATTGATTTTGATGCACTTATAAAGCAGGTTGAACAGTATACACCTGAATATGCCGCAAGTATCACTGGATTAAAAGCAGAAGATATCGAAGCAACAGCAAGGGAATATGCAAGTGCGAGTCAAGCTATGATTGCCTATACCCTTGGTATAACTGAGCATCATTGCGGTGTTAATAATGTATTCGATATTGCCAATCTTGCTTTGTTAACTGAAAATATCGGAAAACCAGGAAGTGGCATTATGCCGTTGCGTGGACAAAATAATGTTCAAGGTGCTGGTGATATGGGCTGCTTGCCAAACCAATTGGCAGGTGCGATGAGTATTACGAATGAAGAATATCGCTCCCGCTACGAAAAGGCCTGGAATGCTACACTTAATCCACAAGTTGGCGACACCCAAACGAGAACATTTGACAGACTCGAAGAGGGAGAAATAAAAGCCCTGTATGTGATTGGTGAGAACCCGATCCTTGCAGATGTCCATATGAATCATACAAGGAGATTATTCGAAAAACTGGATTTATTAATTGTTCAGGATATCTTTTTTACGGAAATGGCTGAAATTGCGGATGTAGTATTGCCTGCACAATCATGGGGTGAAGTGGATGGCACCTATACCAACACCGACCGAAGAATCCAACGTGTCAGGCGTGCAGTAGAGCCTAATCCAAATACAAAAGAGGATTGGGAGATACTTTGTGAAATATCAACATTAATGGGTTACCCTATGCATTATAGCAAGAGTGAAGAAATTTGGGATGAAGTAAGGTCAATTGCTTGGGAGATGTATGGAGGTATATCTTATACCCGATTAGAGAAAGAATATAGTCTTCATTATCCATGCCCTAGTGAGGACCATCCAGGAACCTTTATCATGCATACGAGGTTTCAAAACAAAAATGTTTCTGATCAGATCAAAGCACCATTTGTCCCAGTTGATTATACTGCGCCGCTAGAGTTACCGGATGAAGAATTCCCATTTATGTTGACTACGGGAAGAAGATACGAATCTTATAATACCCATTCTCAAACAAGATACTATGCTCCGGGAGTAAAAATAAAGCAAACGGAAGAAACAGTGGACATCCATCCAGAGGACGCACGAAGATTGGGAATAGAGGATCGTGAAGTTGTAAAAGTTAGCTCCCGAAGGGGAGAACTTACTGTAAAAGCTAAAGTAACGGAACAGGTGGTGCCGGGTTTGGTGTTTATGAGTTTTCACTGGAGTGAAACACCAACCAATGTTCTTACTCTAAACGAATATGACCCAATATCGGGCACAGCAGAATTTAAAGCATGTGCGGTAGCCATTTCAAAGATTGAATCATAGAAAATGAAAAAACACGATCCTTTTGGTCGTGTTTTTTTATTATAGGAAGAAAAGTGGATATCAGAATATTAAGTACGCTAGAAATATTATTGTAATATAATTGCCATCCGCGTAAAAGATACTTAATATGCTTGTTCTTTGTATTGACAAATTCCATGTTATCATAACTACAGTTAGCAACTAAGAGAACATGGGAGGTAATAAAATGTTTAAAACAATTAAAACACTTATTGCAGTTGCTGCACTCTCAGGTACAGTTGGTGCTAATGTGCAGGCAAAAGAGGTAACTGTTCAAAAAGGAGATACATTTTGGGAGCTATCACAAGTACATAATGCTTCTATTGAAAATATAAAAAGCTGGAATCAACTTGCATCTGATTTTATCCAGAAAGAAGATATTTTAAAAATTGCTACAAAGAAGCATTATACTGTTAAACAAGGGGATTCTTTGATTAGTATTGCAAATGAAAATAATGTATCAGCGCAAAACTTAATTGAATGGAATAACTTATATACAAATCTTGTTCATCCAGGGTTAAACCTAGTTATTTTTGATAATTCGACTGCCCCTGATCAAATGGAACCTGTTAAGCAGGCAACTAGTACAACAGAAACACCGCTAGAGAGTTTAGCAACTGCCGTCTCGCCGGCGCAGGATGGTACTAAAGTTTCCCAAACATCAAGTACATCATCGCTTGTGGATACAATTACCCATCAAGAAAATGCAACAGTACCAGTGAATAACATTTCAGAAACAACTGCACAAGCATCGGCAGCACCAACAACAGAATCAACACCAACAGCTGTACAAGTACCAACACCTGCATCGACACCTGCATCGACACCTGCATCGACACCGGCGCCGACACCGACACCGACACCGACACCGACACCGACACCGACGACTGTGCCTGCACCAACAACTGTACCTGCACCAACAACGTCGGAACCAGTACCAGCACCAGCAGAAACGCAAAGTGAAGCACCTAAGGAAATTACGGTTAAAGCCACTGCATATACTGCAGACTGTGAGGGATGCTCTGGTATCACGGCAACGGGTGTAAATCTAAAGGCAAATCCAAATGACAAAGTCATTGCTGTTGATCCATCAGTCATTCCACTAGGTTCAAAAGTCTATATTGAGGGATATGGTGAGGCAACTGCAGCCGATACCGGAGGAGCTATTAAAGGTAATAGAATTGATGTTTATATGCAAAATGAAAGTGATGCACTTCAATTTGGTGCAAAAGAACTTACTGTTAAAATATTAAACTAAAAAAACTGCCAGCGGGCAGTTTTTTTTATAGGGAAAAAAGCCGGATTCAATCCGGCATGCCCTTCAAGTTGTGGTTACAGTTTATCCTTGTTCGCATATTCTTTTTCAATTACATTCATTTCTTTAAACATTCCAGCATAGTTTTTGGTTTCGCCAGCTTCGTTTTTTATGGCAGTTATTGTCAGCCACTCCTGGTATATTTCTTGGTTTTTTCGTTTATTCCAAATTGGACCTCTCCAAATTCCTTTTGAAATTAATTGATCCCACATATCTTTATAATAATTTTGGTTATGTTCACCAGATTGGAGAACACTTGGTGTTTTTCCGACCACCTCTTCTTCCAAATATCCAGTGATCTTTGTAAAAGCGGGATTTACTTTTTGGATGATTCCATTGGAATCGGTTATACAAATACCTTCATCTGTATAGTCGATAATTTTTGCAGAGATATCTAACTTATCCTGATAATATAACCATACAACTAATACAAAACTTGCCAACGAAAATTCTGATAACGACATAAAACCGATTGCATAATGACCAGTAAGATTGAACAAAATTGTGAGAATAAGCGGCGGGAAAAAGCCGCCGAGTCCACCCATTGCTGCGACGATCCCATTTACTATTCCAGCCTGTTTAGAAAAATATAATGGAACTAATTTAAAAATAGCACCGTTGCCGATTCCTGCGCAAAATGCAACTAATAAACATCCAAATGAATAGATGGGAAGTGAAGGGGTAAATGAGAGCAGAAAACCTGCAAAAGTAAGACCAAAAAAGACACCCATTAAAATAAGGAAAGGGTTCATTTTATCGCCCAACCATCCACCCACGGGTCTAAATATCGTCGCCAATGCAATGAATCCAGCTGTTCTTAAACCTGCATCCACTTTGTTTAGTGTAAAATAATTTACCAAAAAGGAAGGTAAATAAATCGTAAAAGCAACAAATGATCCAAAGGTAATAAAATAAAAAAGACTTAATAACCATAATTTTGGATTCCGATTAACACTTTTGAATTGCTCTGTTAATGAATTATTCACTTTTTGTTCTTTTTTATCGCCAAAAAGGAAATTCAGGATAGCAAAAACTAGAACAATTAAAAGAAAAATTTTAATTGTTGATCGCCATCCTAAAGCATTAGCCAAAACTGGAGCAGAAAATGATGTGATAGCGGTCCCAATATTACCCGCCCCATATATTCCATTGATAAATCCATGTTTCTCTTTTGGATAATACTTTGGCAAGGATGTAACTCCGATTGAAAAAACAGCACCCCCGATGCCAAGTAAGAATCCGCCGATAATTAACATAAAAAAGGAATGCGCATAACTTATTAACGCAATTGGAAGCAATAAAATCAAAAAACTAATTGAAAATAAAGTTCTTGCACCAAGTTTATTTGTCCAATAACCGATTGGAACCCGCAGAATTGACCCAAGAATGACTGGTACAGCAGTTGCCCAGGCTTGCTGCGTTGAGGTGAGTTTAATATCAGTGTGTATGTAAGGCATTAGTGATGAAATAAGAACCCAAACCATAAACCCTGCAATTAAACTAGCAGTTTGAATAATTAAATATTTCGTTCCGTTATTCATTCATGTCCCCCTCGTTTTTAATTAATATGTCTTACTTTTCTAACCCAAAGGTGAAGTATCCATACTTATTATGAGAGTTTCTTCTGAGTATTATAGATTTTTAA
>JAUZQA010000221.1 GCA_030705665.1 Bacillota bacterium | reverse complement strand
TGCAACCAAGATAACGTTGGCGTAAGGTGTCCATTCTCCTGTTCGAATAACCGTGACAGCCCGTTCACTCATTTTTTTAAAATCTGTATGCAGAACAAGTTCATAAGGCTTGTCAACAATTTGCTGAACACGGTTCAACAATGTTGAATTTGTTTCCTTCAATTCTGTTGCCACAACATATGATTCGATGACAAGTTCCTCTGCAATGGTCTGAAGCGTATCTTCAAATGAAACAGTTCCAGGCCTCAATGCGAGGTCAATCAGATTAACTCCTGGCGGTATTGGCAATCCATTATCAGCAATGACCAACATGTCACCATGCCCCATTGCCGAAATCACTTTGTTCAATTCACTGTGTAATAAACCTGTCTTTTTCATGGTAAATTCACCCCGATTTCGGCCAGTTCCTCACTATTTGGAAAAGAAGACTGAGCACCTTTTCGTGTTGTAGTAAAAGCAGCTGCCTGATTAGCAAAGCGGACAGCATCTAAAAGATCTGCGCCTGAGCTAAAGGCGACTGCAAATGCAGCGACAAATGTATCTCCCGCACCAACAGTATCAATTGCATTTACTTTCACAGCTTCCACATGACGGGAGGCATCCTGTGTATGTACCCAAACACCATTCGCACCGCGTGTTTCTAAAATGATTTTTATCCCCAGGCTAAACAGTTTTTCCAGTGGTAATCCGTTTCCCTGTAACTTCTCCAATTCAGTTTGATTGGGTACTAAAATATCAACATGCTGCAGGAACTCAATTGGTAATTCACAAACGGGGGCAGGATTTAAGATCACTGGAACACCTGCGTTATGAGCAATTTGAGCAGCCTTTGCGACGGACTCCAGCGGAATTTCAAGCTGAAGCAACAATGCATCCGCCTGCTCAATTTTTTCAATGTGAACTTTCTCCAATACATCCGGGCTGAACCTTGCATTCGCACCCGGAATGACAACAATTTCATTCTCACTTGAATCCTCTACCAGGATAATGGCAGCTCCTGTGGGTGAATCTTCTATGGTAATAAGATCAGAGGTGGATACCCCGACATTTTCTAACGATTCTCTTAACATGCCGCTATAAGAATCAGAACCTAAACAACCAAACATCGTTACCTTCGCACCAAGTTTCGCAGCAGCAACTGCTTGATTTGCACCTTTTCCTCCGGGATATACAACAAAATCTTGAGACATAATCGTTTGCCCAGGTTGTGGTAACGTTTCCACATAGGCTGTTAAATCTGCATTTAAGCTCCCGACCACTGCAATATTAGGAATTTTATCTGTCATTTCTCAAATGCTCCTTTATTATCAGTCATAATCATTTACCTAAATCATTGTGGTAACGTTTCCATATTGTTCATGAATCAGCTTAAAGGCTCTAAAATCTTTGTATATTCCTGATTTCATTCCTTAATGCTGCATGATTAATGTTGATTATTTGGATTAATATCTACATTTGTGGTAACGTTTCCACAACAATTAAAAAATATGTTATGAGATTCTTAATTATTCTTCTGTCATTCGTTGTGTAGACGAACGAACCAGTAATTCAAAATTAAATACTTCTTTTATACGTCGTTTGCTCGGATTTACAATCTCCTCCAAAAGCAACTGACAGGCTCTTCTTCCCATTTCATAACCTGGTTGAAAAATAGTTGTTAAAGTTGGTGATGTGTATGCGCCTGATCCAATTCCATCATAGCCGACAACACCTAAGTCTGTCCCACATTTGATGCCTAATTTTTCACAAGCTTGTAAAACACCAATCGCCATTAGATCATTAGCTGCAAAAATAGCATCCGGCCGATGGCTGCCTTCCTGTTCAAGAATTTTCCACGCAGCTTCATAGCCCCCGCTTCTCCTGAAATCTGATTCCACGATTTGTGGTTCGTGATGCCCAAATTCTTCAACAGCTTGCATATATCCAGCCAAACGTGCCTTTGCAGTCCTTGCACTTGTTGGTCCACTTATGTGTACTACTCTCCTATATCCCATTTCATATAAATGTTTAGTTGCAGTATAAGCCCCTAATTCATTATCAACCCATACTGAATGGCCTGCTTGAACCATTTCACGATCCACCGAAACAAATGGCATCTTACCAATTATTTTCAGCAAATCACTTTCCAAGCTGCGGCTCCCGACTAGAACAACACCTTCACATCTTTTTTCAATTAATAAAGAAATGTACATGTCCTCACGTTCAATTTTCCAATCGGAATTGCAAAGGATAAGATTATAATTGTTTTCAATTGCCTCATCCTCTACCCCCCGAGCAATATCCGGGAAAAATGGATTGGAAATATCGGGTATCACGAGACCAAGCGTATAAGTCTTACCACTAACCAGCCCTCGGGCTATATTACTAGGACGAAATCCAAGAATATCCATGGCGTTCAAAACATTTTTTCTTTTGTCATCGCTTACATAACCATTATCATTTATTACACGCGAAACAGTGCTAACAGAAACACCTGCTTCTCGTGCCACATCCTTTATATTTGCCATGGTTTCTACTCCTAATGTGGTAACGTTTTCATAAGTATTTTAAACCTTACCAGGAATTCATGTCAACAGTTTTTTGAACATGGGGACGGTTCTTGTGTTTCGTTTTTGGGTGAACAGGGTAACATACGTTTTTAGCGGAAATTTCATGGAAGTTTGGAAGGTTTCTTCGGAAGGATCTTAATCTTGTTTAACGAATCACCCTTGTATGGATGTATGATTCGCCAAAGAAGAAATAAAATTCACATCTATTTTAAAAGAAAAAATAAGCAACCAAATTGTTTTTTTGAAACGTAAGCAGGAGTTTATCATTGGATGAAGTATTTTATAAAAGAACTAAGTTAGGATATCATCAATCCACCATATTTTTTACAAAAGGGTCCTCCAAATTGTGGGAAACGTCGTTTAGCCGAAATAATCCCATCCGTCCCGCCACCGGGACTGGAGCACAGCTTGAAGTGATACGAGTTAACGAAAGAAACCCACGTCTATCGGCAATTTATTTCCTATCGAAATCTCCATCATTCTTCTTCTACCATTTCAATTATCTGTAAGACCGGGGTATTCCCTATTCTCATCGTTGAAATAAAATGACGGAATTCCAAAAAAGCACTGTATATGTTAAGGCACCTTAAGTAACTAGAAAGATTGCTATCAGCAGGGGTCAATCCACGGTTGGATATCCTTCTGCCTTTATTCTCATCCCAGCCTTAAACCCCTATCTATAATGGTATCTTGGCTCCAATCCACACATGCCAAAACAGCTTCATTTCTACCAAAATAGAATCTCCTGTCCAGTTTACAACCCCAATGATAACCTCCTTTTTTACAATCAGTCGGGAAAAGCTTATGAAAAATTGATAGCAACAAGTCCTTTGAAGGAACTTCGACAAAAAGGCTTTATCCAAGCATTAATGGAGTAACCGCGCTTCAATCAAAATGATTTGGTTGGCAAGAACAATATCGAAACTAGTGAGAAATACTCATGACCATTTAGAAGGTCATCAGCTCGCGGCGGGAAATCAATCTCAAAGAGCTGGTCTTCACAGAATAAGAAAATGAAATGAAATGTGGTGACGAACATGCCTCGGCAAGCAAGAACGAAAAGTAAAACGCAAATCTATCATATTATGTGGAGAGGAGCCAACAGGCAGGAGATTTTTCATGACGAGGAAGATTGGAAGCAATTCCTCGATATTCTCAAAAAATATAAGCTTACATGTGAGTTGACTTTTTACGCTTGGTGTTTGATGGGCAATCATGTACATCTGCTCATCAAAGAGGGAAATGAAGATATCTCCACTACAATGAAACGGATAGGGGTGAGTTACGCCGGTTACTACAACTGGAAATACAGAACGACAGGCCATCTTTTTCAGGACCGGTTTAAAAGTGAAAATGTTGAAACGAAACAATACTTACTTACAGCAGTCAGGTATATTCACCAAAACCCAGTTAAAGCCGGAATCGTTAGACGGTGTGATGCCTGGAAATGGAGCAGTTGTCCTGGGTATTATGACAAACAGAACGATCCAACCGATTTGCTCAATTGTCGTGCTATTATAAAAATGTTTTCCGATGATATCACGATTGCTAGAGAAAAATTTAAACAATTTAATGAACAAAACAATGATGACCAATGCCTGGAAGATCAACCACGGCAAAAAAGATTAACAGATGAAGAAGCAAGGCTTGAAATTATGAAGTTGCTTGGGCTTGGAGCGGAGGAGATCGCACAAGTGAAAAGTCTGCCTAAGGTGACGAGACAAGAAGTGCTTCGTAAAGTAAAAGAAATCGACGGGCTATCATTACGCCAAGCTGCACGAATTTTTGGGGTTTCTTTGAGTCTTATTTCTAGGGCTTGAAACAGGGGGGAACAGGGGGACGGTTCGTGTGTTTCATTTTCAGAATTCGTTCTAACCCGTTTTGAAGAATAATGCAAGTGGTTGGCATAAGCTAGAATGCGAAGATTTTTGGGGATTCCCAGATTCCTATATTTAGGGATTGAAAAAATGGAAACGTCGGAACCGTCCCTTTGTTTCACCTTTGTTTCAACCCCTAAGGATTTGATGCACAAATCTTTCACTTTCGGGAATTTGTTGTGTATTTCTCGAGTTCTTCTTCTTTGAATCCAATAATGACTTTTTCCCCATCTGTTACGATTGGTTTTTTCAATAACATTCCATCAGAAGATAGCAAATCTAGTAATTCTTTTTCTGTTGCTGTCTTTAATTGATCCTTGATGCCTAATTCACGGTACTTTTTCGTGCTGGTACTAAAAAATTTTTTTAATTCCAATCCGCTTTTTTCATATAGTTCCTGTAATTCCTCTCGGGATGGAGGGGTTTTAACAATATGAAAAATCTCATACGGCACTTGATGTTCATCTAACCATTTCTTTGTTTTTCTGCAGGTTTGGCATTGCGGATGCCAGTATAAAGTTAATCCCATCCTATACTCCCCACCTTGTTTATTCTACTAAGCAGCGTATTACATATATAGTCGTTTCTTCATTTGCATTCACAAAACCAATCTTCTCCGTTCCCAGGACATGAAGAATATTACCTTCTTTTATTTCTGTTTCTTTACCGTCCGAAATAAATGTTCCTCCGCCTTTGAGAACATGAAAAAATAACTGTGATTGTGGATGACAATGCTCAGGCATCAATTGTTTTGGCAGGAAATTCAAAAGGAAACCATTTGTAAATCCTTTCTTGTAAAAGTCTGCTTTTCCAAATCCCCTGTCTCTAAATCTTGTAAATGCGGAAATCTCCATTTTTTCCAATCTGATCCACCCCTATTTGAAATATTGTCCTGCTTAGGCTGCCTTGCATACTTTTCATTAGGTAAAACATCTATCTAAATCTTGACAAAACTCTCTGCCATCCTTTTCAGTACAACCGTTGACATGACATCAATAAATTCATCATTTGCATTCGGCATTTCTGGGCGATAATAGGCTGTTCCCAAATCATCTGTTACTGCTTTGCATTCAATATCATTATCATAAAGCACCTCGAGATGTTGACAAACAAACCCGATAGGGGCATATACAAATGCCTTATATGGATGTTCTTTGTACAATTCTCTTGTTAAATCCTGTACATCCGGGCCAAGCCATGGATCCGTTGTTCTGCCAGCACTCTGCCAGCCGACACTATAGCTTGAAATGCCGGCACTTTCTGCAATTAAGGCCGCTGTTTCCCGCAACTGATCAGGATAGGGATCCTGAAATTGGAGAATTTTTTCTGGCAGGCTATGGGCAGAGAAAATAAGCATCGAATCTGCTCTTTCTTCTTCCGGCATTCTGTCATAAACTTGTTTAATCATTTTGCTCCAGAACGAAATAAATTTAGGCTCCTTATACCAGCTATCAATAGTAGTAATGTTAGGTCCGCCGATTTTTGCTGCTGCTTCTTTTGCCCTTGCGTTATAGGTTTTCACACTAAAGGCGGAGAAATGGGGAGCCAGAACTAAACTTACAGCCTCCTCAATTCCCTCTTCATGCATCATTGCTACAGCATCTTCAATAAAAGGTTCTATATGTTTTAACCCGAGATACATCTTAAATTCAATTTCATCCTGTATTTCATTTAAGTGTGTTTCAAGTTTTGCTGCCTGTTCCCTCGTTATTTTTGCCAGCGGAGAAATTCTGCCAATAGCATCGTAACGATTTCTTAAATCCGCTATCAATTCAGCCGATGGCTTTTGTCCGTGTCGTATATCTGTATAATATCGTTCTAAATCCCCTTCTTTTTCCGGGGAGCCATATGCCATTACGAGCAGACCCATTTTCTTTTTTACCATCTATCCCGCACCTCATTTATTTATTTATCCCACGGCTTACTTTGAGCCTTAATAGAATGCCCTTGAGACAATTCTCAAGGGCAACGGGTAAACTGGGGAAGTTTACTTCTATAAAAGGGATGTAAGTCGTAATCATCATAACGGATGGTTCCTAAAAAAGTATTGACGGCCGTCAATTTTTCTCAATAATCTCGTATGAGAGTTTAGAAGCTGGTTATTTTTTTCCAAGAAAATTGATCTTGGTCAAGGGTGAATTCCTCGGTATGAACTAGAATGAGGACATAGCAAGCAGGAACAACAAATAACTTTTATAAAAATCGAGGAGGAAATCCTAATGAACGAAATTATCGCTATCAACAGCCAAACTAAACTGGGGGAACTTGTCACTTTTTTCCCTACCATTACTTCACGCTTGAATGAACTGCACATCGACTATTGTTGTCAAGGTGAGCGTACCCTTGAAGCTGCGATTGAAGCCGCAGGGATCACATCAGATTTCATTACCGAAGTACAGAATGGATACGACGAATTTTTAGCAAGACCTGACAAAGAAATCCCAGTGACAGAGCTATCAGATGAAGAGCTTATCGACCTCATCCTTGATACCCACCATCAACCGGAGCGTGTTCTATTAAAGGAATTGGAACAACTCGTAAATAAGATTTTGCTAGCTCACTATGACCATGATAAAAATCTGGTTTTGATGCTGCATCGAAACTTTAACGAGT
>JAUZQA010000220.1 GCA_030705665.1 Bacillota bacterium | reverse complement strand
GACCCATGCTTTCAAACAAGTTATCAATGAACTGATTGTTCAAAAGAAAATGGAAAACGTTCAAACAGAGGGAGATATTCAAGTAGTACTAGGAACTATAAGATTCCTAGAGAAATTACTCGAGATCAAAACAGAAGACATATTAAGTAACAATGTTGAGAGAGACCTTGAGTATGTTCATTAGTAACTTTTAAGATAATGGGAAACATTTATGACGTATTCTATTTTAGAAAAATGAATAAGGGAACCTTAAAGTTGTTGAGGTTTCCCTAAACAACTGGTGAAAAGGAGAATTGACACACATGAACCGATTTACGATTCCGAGAGATATTTATTTTGGGGAAGGCTCCCTAGAAATTTTGAAAACCCTTGAAGGGAAAAAAGCGACCATCGTTATTGGTGGTAAATCAATTAAAAAATCGTCTAATTGAATCTTTACGCCAGCCGTATGGCTACTCCCACCAGATCCTTGATAAGTTGAGGCAAACGCATCTGGAAGTTGAAAAGTGGTAGAATCCAAGATTCGTATTCGCTGAAACTGAGCAACATAACGATGAGGTATAGCCTGAGAGGTATATACCCTCTATTTCCGGCATTAACGTAATCAAGCGCAAATTTATAAGTTCTATAAGGGATTTGGGAGCTTTCTCACAAACTTTAATGCTTAGTGCTTATGGTAGAGGTATAGGCTCAATGCCTGCTTATGAAATTGTCAAATATCCGGAATTGGTTCGTCAATTTATAGAAATTCCTGATGACCAAACAATCACGATGGGCGTTGCGTTAGGTTATCCAGATGAGAAGTATAGCGTATATATTTTTTCCTTCTTCGCCTAAGAAAAAGTTATCTGGAAAACGCCTTATTTTCTTTTCTAAAACATCTTGATAGATTTCAATGCCTCGTTCTCGAATCATTATCATAAAACCTCCGGTAGTAAAAATTTTGCTATAATATAATTATGGCTAAAAATACATAATGGAACACGGCCTCTCCAGTGTAAAAGATACAAATCAAGATGATCTTTTCCCAGTCGTTTTAGACTTTTTTCACACGCACTTTCAATCAAATCTTACCCGGTATTATGAGGATATACTTTCGATACTAAAAAAACGTCATCTCTACGTCCTTTGATTGCCTCACCTACCAAACGTTCGGAATCATCATTTCCGTACATTTCAGCCGTGTCGATTAGCGTCATTCCTAGTTCTATTCCAAGTTGTAATGCTTTGATTTCTTTGTTTTTCACTTGAGGATTTTCCCCCATGTACCATGTTCCTTGTCCAATACTTGGAAGAACATGTCCATCAGGCAAAGTTACTACACGGTTTTCAATGGCATTCTTAATTCTTGAAATATACTCATGGTCAAGTAAATTGATTTTTATTCTTTCCTTTCATAGCTTTGGTTCTCGACATTCTATTATTTTTTTATCAACATTTATTGAAAATCGAATGAAATAAAAAAATGGCTATACATTCTTTAGTATAGCCACAATTAAAGAACCAAAATATTTTAATTCGCCCTTTTGGCTTATACCAAGTGGGCGCCGCCATCAATAAGAAGAACAGTACCAGTTGTAAATCCATTTTTCGCTAAGTACACATAGGCTTCAGCGATGTCTTCAGGTTGTGCAACGCGTCTAACAGGCAATTGCTGGGCAATGCTGTTGTACAAATTTTGCCGGTCTTCGTCAGGCATCCCTCCGTAGAGTGGGGTGTCTACGATACCTGGCGAAACAACGTTTACCCTAATAGGGGATAGGTCTACTGAAAGCCCTCTAACCAATCCATCGATCGCTGAATTAATGGAAGCAAGAGTAGTTGCTCCCTTTGGTGGACGTATTCCATAAACACCAGACGTCAATGTGATAGAACTGGTATCATTTAAATAGGGAAGAGCAGCATGAACTGTTAAGTATTGCCCCCAAAACTTACTATCAAACGCTTCTTTCACGTTAGCAACAGGTAATTCACTAAAATGCCCCATTGCGCCTTCGCCTGCCGTAACGACAAGGTGATCAAATTTCCCCACCGTTTTAAAAAAGTCAGCTAATTTTTCTTCACTGCGAAAATCAATCGTGTATGTTTCTACATTACTGCCAAGCACTTTCTTTGCTTCAGATAATTTTGATGCAGAACGGCTTGCGATAATGACTTGGGCAGATTCATTAAGAAATGCCTTTGCCGCTGATAACCCGATGCCAGAAGTACCTCCTACTACGACCACACGCTTTCCTTTTAATGACATTGTGTGAACCCTCCTTTAAAATTCCTTTTTAGGTCGTTCCTGGAAACATTAATCCATACGACCCTTAGTTCCTATTTAATATAAACCCATGTTTCACATTTTATTTTGCTAATAGTTTTAGTGCTTCACGATTAAATCACGGGATATCATCTGGAAAACGGCTAGCCACAATATTATTGCTTACGACAACTTCTTCATCATTTCAAAAAGAGGAACTAACGTAATGCATGAACAAGAGCTATTCCAAACTCTTCAGCGCCATCTGGACCATCGCCAGTAATAATATCATCATGGGCAACAACATGTTGTTCAACATATTTAACGTCAACAGCTTTCAATTCGTTCTTTTGAACATCTACTGGATAGCAAGTTGCTTCTCTTCCAGAAAGCAAACCGGTTTTAGCAACCGTAACAGCTCCTGCACAAATTCCTGTTACAAGAACTTTCTCATTATAAGCTTCCTTCAAAAAGCCTTGTAATTCTCGATTTTCCCATAGATGATCATTTGTACCAGATCCTCCAATTACCGATACAACATCAAAATCGGTAGGGGATACCTCTGAAAAGATTACTGAAGCAGTTGCTTTACCTTCATAGTCCCCCGTAATTTCACCTGTTACGGTGCTTGCAATGGTTACTTCGACTCCAGCATTTTCTAGCTCTTCTTTTGGATGGAATAATTCATCCTCATTAAATCGTTCTGGCGGTATAATTAAGAGTGCTTTTTTACTCATTATATTTTCCTCCTCAAAATAAAAAAGATTTATGTTTAAGACTATTTCATATTACTGCTTACTTTTCTTGCCGTGAAGAATGCACTTTTTTGTAAGGAGGTTACAAATAAGTTACTATATAAAAGGGAGGAAAAGTCATGTCTGATACATTACGTGAAGAAATCAAAGAAAAGATTATAAACGGCGATTTTAATTGTGAAAAAGAACTGACCTTATCGATTATTAGTGGAAAATGGAAGATTGTCATTTTATGGCACCTTGGTGTGGAAGGTCCACATCGGTTTAGTGACCTCCAAAGGCTATTTCCTAAAATTTCCCATAAAATTCTAGCCAACCAGCTGCACGAACTAATGGAAGATGGAATTGTTCATAGAGAGGTTTATCCTGAAGTTCCACCAAAGGTCGAATACTCGATGACGGAACTTGGAATGACTTTACTTCCAATCGTGGAAATGATGTATGAATGGGGAAAAAAACGGATAGAAGAATTCAAAAAAGAAATGAATTTATCACAAGGATAATTATTCAAATTATCAATATTTCCATCACAATGTGAAAAGGGAACCCCAAGAGGTTCCCTTTTCCATATAATTGTATTTTAACTTTTAATGTTGGTAATTTCCGCTAAAATTTCATAAGAACGGAGACGATCCTTTTGGTCAAAAACCTGGGCAATGGCCATGATTTCATCGGCCTGGCTGTCGTCTAAAAATTTCTCCAGCTTTTCTTTTACTGTCTGTGGAGAGCCAATAATTGAAGAGGCTAACTGATCCTGTAACGCTTCAATCTCGTATTTGCTTGCTACTTTACTAATGTCATCTATCGGAGGCTGCAAGGGTGCTTCTTTACCCCGTCTCAAATTCAAAAATTGCTGTTGTAAGGTCGTCCCCAAACGCTTTGCCTTTTCATCGGTTTCTGCTGCAATAATATTTAGACCGACCATTGCATATGGTTTGTCCACTACTTCAGAAGGCTTAAAAGCACGGCGATATAAGTCCAAAGCAGGAAGAGTATTACGTGGTGAAAAATGGCCAGCAAATGCAAAAGGCAAACCAAGTTCTCCTGCCAGTTGGGCACTGAAACCGCTCGAACCTAACAACCATATTGGAATATCTAAACCTTCTCCGGGAACAGCTTTAACATGTTTATTATCTGGTGCTAGGGCGGGATTAAAGTAACCTCGTAGTTCAGCCAATTGCTCAGGGAAATCATCCCCGGTACTTCTCAAGTCACGTCTAAGGGCACGAGAAGTAAGTTGATCTGTACCAGGTGCCCGACCAAGACCAAGGTCAATTCTCCCTGGATATAAAGATTCAAGTGTCCCAAACTGCTCAGCGATAACTAGTGGAGCGTGATTTGGCAACATAATTCCACCCGATCCTACCCGGATTTTTGATGTACCAGCTGCTACATGGCCAATAACTACTGAAGTGGCAGAGCTAGCGATAAACGGCATATTGTGATGTTCAGCAAGCCAATATCGTTTATATCCCAGTTTTTCAGCAAGCCGTGCAAGTTCCAGTGTATTGCGAAAAGCATGAGCCGGATTACTTCCAACTGCAATCGGTGAAAGATCTAGCACGGAGAACGGTATATCAAATGATTTTTTTGTACGTTCTGACATAGATTCATCTTCTTTCAAAAAAATTGGGTTTATGCATGCTTTGAAATTACTTCTGCCAAAGCTTCTTTTGGTTGGAAACCGATGATCTTATCTACGGCCACTCCGTCTTTAAAAAGAATCAACGTAGGAATGCTCATGACGCCAAATGTTCTCACTGTTTCTGCGTTTTCATCTACATTAAGTTTGATAATCCTAACTACATCACCCAGTTCGCCATCGATTTCCTCCAATACAGGTGCAATCATTTTACATGGACCGCACCATGGTGCCCAAAAATCCACTAATACTAATCCCTCTTTAATTTCAGTACTAAACGTTTGATCTGTAACGTGTGAAATAGCCATTATTAATCCTCCAATATCATTTTTATGATTTTAATAAAGGTATTTTTTAATTCTTACAAAAAATATACAAAATTCCCCCCTTTTAAATGTAATAGAAATAATTACAGTTTGTTTTTTAAAAAACCTTCTGTAATAAAATTGCTTACAGTATAGACATAGGAGACATATGATCTGGCAAATGTGCTTAACAAACAAAACTATTGTAAAAGGTACTTTTCAACTTTGATTCCTTCCTCTTCAGGAAGATTTACTGTAATTTTAATATTTACAGTTTATGAAGTCAAGAAAAATTAACTCGGTATTTCGAGATTCCACTATAGTAGTCATACACCGATGAAAGTTCTCATTGCTCTTTAAACTTTACCACCCGATGCGGAATGTTGAATATTATTTGTGGAAATATACGAAAGTATATATGGCTATGCCAATGCCTCCCTATTCACCAGCGGCTGCTGCACCACAGCCATTTTTCGCGGATCGGACGGGTTCTGATGGAGGAGGGGATAGTGGCGGATCCAAGCTGTTCGACTGGCTCCAGATACAAAAAGGGTGTTCATCTTTGCAGCAAAAAAGACTAAGGAAAAAATAATTTAGTTGAAATGAAAGAAGTGAAGGTATTGATTAAATACAAATATCTCCATCATGTAAGTCTAAATGTTACAGATTTGGGAAGAGCAAAAGATTTTTATGAGAAAACTTTATGTTTAAAAGAAATACCTCGTCCCAATTTTGATTTTCCAGGTGCTTGGTATGAAATAGATGGAAAACAAATCCACTTGATAGTCGATCCCTCTTCACAGACGATTCGTGATGATAAAAGCCTATCAAGTAGAGAAGGGCACTTTGCCCTTAGAGTAGAGAACTATTAT
The DNA here is from genome assembly GCA_030705665.1 of Bacillota bacterium. The sequence continues at coordinate 1,244 of JAUZQA010000220.1, read as the reverse complement.
GACACTTTAAAATGGCTAAAAAAGAATGAAGTTGAAATCCTTGAAAAACCATACGGGAAAAGTGGATTCGCACAAATTTTCTGTGCCGACCCCGATGGTAATTTGATTGAACTAAACGTGGATCAAAAAGATCTATAAGTAAAAATTGTTATTTAGACGTATAGATACGGGTGTTTTAAATTTTTTCTCATACAAAGGCAGCGGAACCGCTGCCTTTGTATATGTATCAAATTTTAATTGCTTATATGAATGTACTTCCTTACCTAATTTCGGAATCCACAAACGAAGATCAGGAATTAGAAATATACTATATAAAATGATCATTAGTCCTGTAATCATTCCGATTGTAAGTTTCTCCTCTTGAAGAAAAGTGATGCCCCACATGATTCCAAATACAGGGATGAGGAAGGTGACACTTAACATCCATATGAAATAGTGGACAGAACTGAAAGACCAATGGCAATGATCGTTTCAGAAAATCCAGAATTTAAAAGTTGACTCAAAAACTGTAATGATTAAATATACAGTATAGTTGACAGGTAATGAAATGTACACCTACCAAATGTAAAGGGGGTTTGGTACCGCAAGTTTGCAAAGTCATATTTAAGGAGGAGCTATCACTTTCCGTTTAATATTTGCGATTACAAGAATAATAAATATGAATTTATTTAATTTTTTGGAGGAGTGTTATACATGGCTGATATGAAAATAAATGTGAACGCTGTTTGGAATGGTGGAGTGAACGGGAACGGAACGCTTAAAGCAGATTTCCTTGAAAAATCGCTATACCTACATCCTTAGGAGGAAGCGGGGATGGAGCGAATCCAAAAGAGGTACTTGTTTCGTCTGTGACAACTTGTTATACAGCGACTCTTGTGTTTGTGCTCGAAAGTAGAAAGCTACCTGTAGTGGAACTTACGGTGGATTCTGGGGCAAATATTTCTGATAATGGGTTTAAAATTACCCATCATCCACATATTGTTTTATCTTCTGATGCAACACAAGAACAGATAGAATCAGCACATAGAGCTGCAGAAGCGGCAGATAAGGGATGTGAAGTGGGAAATTTATTGAAAAAAGCAGATGTAAAAATTGAGGTTCATGCCAAAGTTTCCGCTAAGTAAAGCATTGACCTGAATATTTAAATAATTTGTTAGCGTAGAGGGGCAGGCAAAAAGGGAGCTTTGGATTGGAATTAGGGATGCAATTAAAGATGTACTTGATAGCACGACAATTGATGATTT
>JAUZQA010000022.1 GCA_030705665.1 Bacillota bacterium | reverse complement strand
GATCAATCCAGCCTTAATTACCTTGTTCATACAGGAATTATAAAACCGGTGTCATATTCAGACAATGAGAACGGTCCAATTATGACTTTACACTTAGAAAAACAAATTAACATCAATGAGGATAACCAGGTTTTATTAAGAAATGGAAATGCAGCTTCGATTTTGCATCAGTATGATCGTTATGATCATTTAATTAAATTGTTAAAAAGTAAAATTACCATCTAACTTTTCGAGGTCTGAATATCCCCCTCTGAACATACACTTTACCTTACAATAGTTGAATATGGCCGAGCTTTCAGTTTATTTTTTTTGAATGGATGCTGGACATGCCCGGATACAGCGCCTCAACCATCCCATATGTATTATTTGCTAATTTTAAGTTAGATTCCTTGCCCAATTAAACTAACGAACAGTTATCTAAAAAATCTAGAATTTTATAATTTCCCAAACGATGAAAAAGTCCTTCGTAAAATAATATAATTTTGTTGGGTCTGTAGTCTACAAGTAACTGACAGACCCTATTCACAAACATTTGAGAAAATTTTTTCAAAATCAATAAATAGAAGGCATTATCGGAAAAAATTCTTTGGTATGGGTGAATTACTTATGATATCCGTTCATTAATAATCTTAATCATTTCCTCTTTATTTCCACTTGCATGTATATAACGGTTGTAAAGAGCAATATTAGCCCGATAATTTGGATTAGTAGGTTTAGGATGCCATAAGTGGTAAATTTCTCTTTCCACATTTACAAAATTACCACAAAGGGTCTTTACTGCATGTGAAAAAGCATCATCTTCGCCTCCCCAACCTACAAATCGTTCATCAAAACCTCTCACTGCTTTGAAATTTTTTTGGGGAATGACTAAGACTTTTCCAGCAAACCCATCATAAATCCAATTCGCCTTGGTACAATCTTTATTTTTAACATCGATAGGCCACCTTGGTTCTGTCTTAAGTAACGTTTCAGTTCCTGATTTATCAATATCGTAGATCTCAGTAAAGGGAACTACCCATGTAGTGTTATTAAGTAATCTTATTGATTCAACAATTATTTCTGGGTCATAAATGACATCCGCGTCCGCTATTACAAAAATATCTCTTGTAGCTTTTTTTGCGGCTAAATTTATAGCCTTAGATTTATTTATATCCTCTCTATTGATGATACCAAGACATAACTCAGCTTCTGGCATGACACGAGCATAATACCTTTTGATCCATTCAAACGCTTCAGCTCTTGGACCATGGTCTGTTTGGAAAGGAATAATGATTGAAACTTTTTCTAACACAATAATTATCTCCTTTTAACTAAGAAACTATGTTTTTTTTAATTACTCATTATTTATTCATATGTATAAGATAAGGAGTTGGTTAAATATAATTAAGATTTTTTCTTTATTTACCTACTACAAAAAAATTTTGATTTTTGGAGTTTATGGCAGTGGCTTTGCGTCTTGTTCATCCTGTTGATTATTTAAGTGCTGCTTTTGTTGGTGGTGTTGGTAAAATTCAATAGATGAATCACGCAAATTTCTGATAGCACAATCATGAAAGAATTTTTCAAAAAGCTCTTCATCTGTTCTTTTTGGTGCAATTATTTTCATTTCATCATCTGTTAATGCTCTCCTTCTACCCATTACATTCACCCCTAAGCACAAGATTCAGCGCACACGATTATGAATTTCTGACCATCAAAAAAAGACTTCCAACGAAAAACGTTAAAAGTCTTGATTCATAAGGGTTTATCCTTATTATCGATACCGGTGGTCGGGGTCGAACCGACACTCCAGAAGGAACACGATTTTGAGTCGTGCGCGTCTGCCAATTCCGCCACACCGGCAATATAAAATTTATGGCGGAGAGCAAGGGATTCGAACCCTTGAGACAGTGTTAACCGCCTACACGATTTCCAATCGTGCTCCTTCGACCACTCGGACAGCTCTCCATATGTTGGTGACAACGATTATATTACACTTACTCATCGTAGAAGTCAACATCTGAAAAGCTATAAATAAATGGAAAAAGCCTTTCTTTTTTTATGGAACAAGAAAAGAAATATTACCTGTCTCCTCTTCAAGCACCAATAAGCCCCCGATAACCTCCAAAGCAGAACCGATTGCAACCAATGAATCTCCCGCTATTGCTATTTTCTGCTCTTCAATTAGGCGTACCTTATCCGTTTCCCGAATTTGATTCGATACGGATATGGCTTCTAATATTTGACCAATTGTCCTGATAAAAACACCATTTAAAATTTGTTTCTCACCCGTAGGATTTGTATCATCTTCTATTTGCAGAAGATCTGACAAGCCTTTGAATTCAATTATTTGTCCAATAACTTGAATCCAGAGCCCCAACGATACCTGCTTTTCCAACTGTAAAACTTTCTCGCTTTTTGCATCATTTCCTTTTTTAGTATTATTTGAATTTGTTGGATTTACCATGGCAATCACTCCAGCATAATAGATGATTTTATTGTATGTCTTTGTTTGAAAAATGACTTAAAAATATTCACTGAATGCAAAATCACTTAAAGAAAAAAGTCGACATAATTCGAGAAACAGTTTTATTTATTGTGATCACGCAGTTTCTTCATTATTAAAGCGCATTCAAAAAAATAAATATTTGAATTTTTTGACTTCTTTTGTAGAAACCCTTTTCATTTTAATTTAAATTGTTCATAATAGCTTCTGTTAGCCCTTTAGTAATCTATTAAAGGGAATAATATTACTATTAATGGAGGTAAATTTTTACCATGTGGGTAATCACCGTGTATTCCAAAAGAAAGACGACCATGTTCGAATTCAACACCGAGAAAGAAGCAAGAGAGGTTTTAAAAACGATGAAAGGCTGTAAGATTCTTTCTGAGATTGTTTACTTTAATGATCCAGGGTATGCATCTATTGTCTATTAAGAATTTACAAATTTAGGTCCTGCATCAATCATCTAATCAAAAAAGAAAACAATCAAAAGGAGAGAATTTGCTTGTCAACCTTACGGAACGAAGCATTAAAAATGCACAAAGAAAATCGTGGAAAGCTAGGAGTCCATTCAAAAGTTCAAGTTTCAAATGCAAAGGATTTAAGTCTTGCCTATTCCCCAGGTGTAGCAGAACCATGTATGGATATCTATCAAGATGAAAACAAGGTTTATGATTATACAATGAAGGGAAATTTAGTTGCTGTTGTTTCGGATGGCACAGCTGTTCTTGGCCTTGGAAATATTGGTCCAAAAGCTGCTATGCCAGTTATGGAGGGAAAAGCCCTTTTATTCAAATCATTTGCCGATGTAGATGCCTTCCCTATTTGCCTGGACACAACGGATCCGGACAAGATTGTCGAAGTGGTTAAATTATTGGAACCTACTTTTGGTGGCATAAACTTGGAAGATATTGCAGCACCGCAATGCTTTGAAATCGAGGAGCGACTGCGTAAAATTTGCAATATTCCCGTTTTTCACGATGATCAACATGGTACAGCAATTGTAACCGCTGCGGGATTAATTAATGCTTTGAAACTTGTTGACAAAAAAATTGAGGAGATTCGTGTTGTCGCTAATGGTGCGGGTGCTGCAGGAGTTGCCATTGTAAAACTGCTCCTAAATATGGGTGTTAAGGATGTCATTTTATGTGATACAAAAGGAATTATCTATGAAGGACGTCCAATTGGAATGAATCGTTTCAAAGAGGAAATGGCGAAAATTACGAACAAAGAACAAAAACAAGGTACACTGGCAGATGCACTTATAGGAGCAGATTTATTTGTCGGAGTATCCGCTGCAGGTGCTGTCACCAAGGAAATGGTTCGTACGATGAATCCCAATGCCATCATTTTTGCAATGGCAAATCCAATTCCAGAAATCATGCCTGAAGAAGCGAAAGAAGCTGGAGCACTCGTGATCGGAACCGGACGTTCAGACTTCCCGAATCAAGTCAATAATGTACTAGCATTTCCTGGCATTTTTCGTGGAGCTTTAGACGTTTCCGCAAAGGAAATTAACGAGGAAATGAAGCTAGCAGCCGTTTATGCAATTGCCGGATTAATAGCTGATGATGAGCTTACTCCGGATTATGTTATTCCAGATCCATTTGATCCAAGGGTAGCGGCACATGTTGCTTCAGCCGTTGCTCAAGCTGCGATGGAAACCGGTGTGGCCCAAAGGTCCATTAATACAAATAATGTTAAAGAACATTTATTAGCATTAACGAAAAATTAAAAGGTCTGGTCAGCCTTTTTATACGCGGAACGAATAGTTTTTTAGATTCTGCATGTTCGTGCTGGAAAATCCAATCATTAGGAAATCCACTTATGCTTTATGCATAGGTGGATTTTTTTTTAGCAATATAGGTGTATTACTATTGAATAATAATTCCTAATCATGTATATTTATTACTATAATTCTCTAATATAAATTGTTGATTGAGTACTTTTATAGATACATATAACAAGTATTTTTTTGGAGGGATAAACGATGCAAATTAGAAAAGCTAATATGGGTGATACAGAACCCATTTTCCAATTAATCTTACATTATGCAAAAGAAGGCAAATTGTTAGCAAGGTCCTACAATTCTATTTATGAAAATTTGCAAAGCTTTTATGTAGCTGTTGAAAATAACGAAGTGATCGGTATTTCAAGCCTGCATATCCTGGATCGTGATTTAGCTGAAGTTCGCTCTTTGGCTGTTGACCCAAATCATAGTCGTAAGGGAATTGGAAAAGCACTTGTTACTGAAATTATGAAAGATACTAAAGTTTTAGAGATTGCAAAATTAATAGCACTGACCTATCAAATTGATTTTTTTACAAAATTGGGATTTATGCAGGTTAATAAAAATGATTTACCTCAAAAAATGTGGAAAGATTGTTTAAATTGCTCAAAATTACATTCTTGTGATGAAACAGCCATGCTAATTAATATTCCGTCTTAAATTGTCCTACTGGTGAAAAATCTGGGAATGATTATGAAGATTTCCGCAAATGCCCAAACCTTTTTCAATAATAAGGAATATGATATCCCAACCTATTGAAAAGGTGGTGTGCTTATGTTTGGTTATGGCGGCTTTGGTTACGGTGGTTGCGGTTGCGGTTACGGCGGCGGCTTCGGTTTCGGCTTCGGAGGATTCGCTTTAATCGTAGTACTGTTCATCCTGTTAATTATTGTTGGTGCAGTCATCTGTTAATAAGAAATTTAGATTTTTAGAGATAAAATAGTTTTTTGCTTAAAACGAAGATCATTTATTGTATTTTTCTATTTACTTCATAAAAAAACCGCCCAAGTTGATTTGAGCGGTTTTTCCTTCTCTTCAATAAGAGATGCTTTTCATTATTTTTCTGTAGCCAAGCTTGCTTTCATTTCTTCTGTTGTTTCAATTTCAAACCCTAAATCATGTAACATTTGATAATCTTCTATTTCTTCCTGACCAATTGTAGTTAAGTAATTGCCCACAAATATTGAATTTGCTGCATATAATCCTAGAGGTTGTAAGGAACGAAGGTTAACTTCTCTTCCTCCTGAAATACGAATTTCCTTTGTTGGATTAATAAAACGAAATAGTGCCAGCACTTTTAAACAATAAAGCGGATTTAATTCATTTACCCCTTCTAGAGGTGTACCATCTATCGAATTTAGAAAATTAACTGGAATGGATTCTGCCCCAAGAGTTTTTAAACTAAACGCCATATCCACTACATCCTGATTTGTTTCTTTCATTCCGATAATTACTCCCGAACATGGAGACATACCAGCTGCTTTTGCGGTTTCAACAGTTCCCACACGATCATCATATGTATGTGATGTGGTAATACGAGCATAGTTGTTTGATGATGTATTAATATTATGATTGTAACGGTCTACTCCAGCTTCTTTAAGCCGCTCCGCTTGTTCCGCTTTTAAAATTCCCAGACAGGCACAAACCTTTAACCCGTAAGAATGTTTTATTTCTTTTACCGCTTCCACAACATGATCAATTTCATTGTTTGAAGGACCCCTTCCACTTGCAACAATACAATATGTACCTACATTTAAGTCATAAGCACGCTTTGCACCTTCAAGAATTGTTTCTTTATCTACCATTCTATAAGAATTTATCGGGGCAGTGGAAATAGAAGATTGGGAGCAATATCCGCAATTTTCCGGGCAAAGTCCGGATTTTGCATTAAGGATCATATTAAGCTTAACCTTTTTTCCAAAATATTGTTTCCTAATCTGAAAAGCTGCGTGAATGAGCAATAATACATCCTCATCCGGACACTCTAAAATCGATAGTGCCTGATCATTTGATAATTGGTTTCCTTCAAGTACTTCATTGGCAAGTTCGACCCATTTGTTCATCTGTTTTCCTCCATTTGCTTGGTTCACATTTTTCACGATAGACGATCGAACGTCTATATGTAAACTTATTAATAAATTTAGTTAACATATAAATCATAAGATTGTCAGATTATTTTGTCAACAAATTAGTAAAAAGAAAAACCTAATCAAATGACTAGGTTTTATCCCTTTTTTCCTTTCCGATATCCTAAATAAAAAACAAACACAGTATAACTACCAATACCGAGAATCATCTCGATTATCTTCTGGTGTTTATTCCAAAGTGAATCCCAAGTTGAAATCAGGATTCCTTTGGTATGTAAATAATAGAGATAAACCAAACAGATTGCTAGAAAAATAAAAAAGACAAATCGAGCAACCTTAAGGAATTCAAAATTAATCGAAAAAAGAGATTTTTTTCTCTTTTTTTTGTTTTTCCGTGTTTCAGACATGATACTCTCCTCTATAAATACTAATAGAATTATTATAATCTTATACGAGATCATTGAGCGGTTCAAATTTTATTTTACTTGGCCAAAAGGGTAAAAAAAAAGTTCCCCCTATTATTCTGGGAAACATTTTGACAGTTTATATGGATTCCAATTCTTTTAATTTATCACACTGAAGGTTCCTGTTCTTGGCCATATAACTCCTTATAGATTTCTTCAATTTCCTCACCTGATAGATCTTCGCGTCTTAGCAGCTCAGTTGCAATGCTATGAACAAAATCAGCGTGCTCTGTAACCAACTTTTTGACTTTATTCATCTCATCCGAGAGCAAATCATTTATTTTTGTACGGAGGGCCTTGAGGCCATCTGCTTCGGAGCCAATTGCAAGCCAGCTGAACAGTTCATCACCCATTCCCACTGCGCCAAGGTATGCACCGGCTAACTGTGTTGCTTGTTGCAGATCGGAAGTTACTCCATTTAATTTTTTCCCTAAGAATTCCTCTTCCACCGCTCTGGCTGCAAGACATACTTGAATCTCTGCTAAATATTCACTATCACTTCGATTATAACGTTCATGCGTTTCCTTTGTGGCTGCAAGACCAAGGGCGCTGCCACGACGGATAATCGTCACTTTCCAAACTCGCTTGTGAGGCTGGAGAAGATATTGAGCAACTGCATGACCGGCTTCATGATAGGCTACATTTCGTTTTTCATCTTCACTCATAGACCGAAGTGGTTGTTTAAGGCCCCATTCATAGGTTTCCATCGCAGCCCGAAAATCCTCATAACTAGAAAGCTGAGCTCCTCGCTGGTGGGCAATAACAACTGATTCATTCACGATATGTTTAATCTGAGCAGGGCTATAGCCTTTTGTATCAAGGGCCGCACGTTCGGGAGTTAAAGATGCATCACGTTTAACCTTTTTGAGATAATATTGAAAAACGTCGATTCTTCCATCATAGTCAGGAGCATCGACCCAAAGCTTTCGGTCAAACCGTCCAGGCCGTAGCAATGCTTGATCAAGGACATCTGGAAGATTGGTTGCACCAATGGTTAAGACTGCAGGACGCTCTGCTTGTTTTTTTCTCAAGCCTAGTGATCGGAGAAGCTTGGCAAACCAAGAGTTATCAATGTTTGGCGGATCCATTTGTAGAAGCAATTCGTTAAGCATACCTGATCCACCCATGCCCATAAGGCCACCCATCATGCCTCCTGCTCCACCCCCGGCCTGACGGCTCATACCAATCGCGTCAATCTCGTCGATGAAGATAATGCAGGCTCCATAAACTTTTGCCAACTTACGGGCCTTTTTGTAGATCCCCATTACTTTGAGGTTACCAACACCGAAAAACATGTTTTGAAAGCTTGGTGCTGAAGCATACGCAAAAGGTACTTGTGCTTCGTTGGCAATAACTTGCGACAGGTATGATTTACCTGTTCCTGGAGGCCCACATAACAACAATCCACGGATTGCCTCTCCCCCCATTTCTTTAAACCCTTTAACTCCGTTTAACAAGGTGACGATCTGCTTTGCATTTTCAACAATTTCAGGATTGCCTCGATAATCATCCCATGTGGAGCCAGTTTCTCCTGGCAGAATCCAGTATGTTCGGCCACGGGCAAGGAACCAAAATAAGGCAACAAATTGGATAATCATAAACAACATAGCAAAAAGCAACTGCAATAAAATACTGAGAATACTAATCACTACATTCCAGACTGTTGGTCCTCCCGCCCATAATAATATTGTCAATAAAACGAGGACGGCTATCCACAGCAGAAAAGTGCGCCACTTAATCCATTGATATTTTCTCATGACCTCACTTCCTCAAAATATTTTAGCTTTCTAAAGAAAAAAAACAGCCCAGATTCTATTCCATCTAAAGCTGAATTAAAAAAATAAATAAAGCTATTCCTTTTGATACTTTTGACAGATTCATCTTTTCAAAATTTTATTCATTGTTTCTTGTTTTAGAACTTGGAACTCAGCGCTAGAGGTAAAAAAAGAGAGCATTAAGCTCTCCATTTGTTGACGATTGCAACTAGATAATTCCAAATAATTGCGATACCACCAATATAGTAAAAAATCTTTAGAATCCAACCTGTTGGGTCCAGTGATTGTATTGAATAAACAAAAAGTAACGGGAAGACCATATAAAGAACTGATTTTAAATAGTCTAACACCATATTTACTGAGAAAGTACTTGTCACCACCGAACGAACAAAACCAACCACAAAATCTAGCATCATAAGACCCAAGGCGGCATACAACGTATAAAGTGCTAAGCCTTCTATTTTACATCCACTCCTTATTCTTTGTGCTATATCCTATGCGGATAGAAACTGTTTTGCTAGTTCATTTGCACTATATTTTAAAGTAAATATTAGAGTGGAAGGCGTTTACAAAGATTCCCTCGCCCATTTAATACTTAAAAAAACCAAAAAAGCTAACTCAATATGAATTAGCTTTCATTATCGCTATTTTTAAAGAAGCCATATATTAAAAGGCGATTTTCACCAAGGGTACTCCCCCTCTTTGTGTTTATCCGATTTAACAAAATAGGCGGGATGATAGCTGCGGACAAATCTCATTGTATTGGCGTTAATAAACCCGGCACCATAGGTAGGGTCTTCTATTTGCCATGCACCATTCAGCATGATTTCATTCCATGCATGATTTTCCCCATACACAACCTTCGCTTCTATTCCTACAGCCCTATGAAGGGCCGCACTTAAATCAGCATAACCCGAACATAAAACATCTCGTGTCTGGAAGGTTTGAAGGGCCGAATATAATGGTGGATTCGGATCATTTACTAATGGTGCATTGTAATTAATGTTTTGAGCCACCCATTCAAAGATCGCACGCGATTTTTCTACTTCCGTCGGCTTCCCCTTGGTAATTGTTTGAGCAAGTGAAACTAGGGCTGGGTTATCACTTTGTACCATCCAACTAGGCTGTAAGTAGGGGTCCCCATCTGTTAGGTGATACTCTGCGTATCCCAGTACAGTGTTAGGATCATTTTCAACCCCATTATAATATTCATCAAGATTTATGATGACATCCCCTACTGTATAGGAAAGGGGATAAGTGTAATTTATTCTGCCGTTGCTAAAAGGGACTTTGATCGTGACCTTCTTATTTGCCCGTGCTTCTTGAATATATAAAATTACTCCATCAGCCTTATTGAATTGTCCGTATGGTGTAGCTTTTCCCGTTACTATTAACTTTCCAGATGTAACTGAAACTTGATAGGTTTGTATTTTCGTTAGCGGGTACTTTTGATTTGCTGTTACTGGGATGGAAGCGGCTTCCTGTTGACCGCCTTTCGCCTGGTTTTCTGTTTTCTGCTCTTGCTGACTAGGAATATTTTGAGATGAGTCCTGTACCTGAGTATTTGGTTCACTTACATTAAAATAGCTTTTGATTTCGTCCAGAGAAGGAATCATTTGATGTTTAGAAAGATAAAAAAAGGCATATAAACATAAAAAGAGCATGATCAATTTTTTCATTAACCTGCACCTGCTTTAACTGATTTTTTAATACAGTAAACTATTATAATGAAAATATCAACAAATAATACTTAAATTTTTTATGGAAATTAGAAAAAGAAAAAACGCCAATAACGGCGTTTTATGACTTACTGTTGTTCGTTGTTATCAATCTGATTCATCAAACTTTCTGCAATCGGGTCCATACTATTTGCACCATAGTCTGGCACATTACTTGCATGCAGACGATGATATTCAGAACCTGAACCTTGCTGATATTTACCAGCCTGCTTATTGTTTTTATTCAGTTGATCTGCCAAATATTTCACCCCCTACTCAGATTATAGGGTGTGTAAAATCATTTGCATTATTCTATATGACAACGAGATTTTGAATTATGTGCTATAGGTCCTTAACCTTTCCTTGTCCTTCAAATCGTTTCATTTGCAACACTTTCATAGTCTTCTTTTGTATCAAGGTCAAAAAAGATACGTTCATCACTTAATTCGAGTAACTTTCCTTTTAGGATGGATTTTTGAAATAACTGGCGTGCCCCCTCATCCCCTTTTAATTCTAATAAAAAAGGGAAAGCTTGTTGCAAAAAAAGAATTGGCGGTCTCGGGACTCCTTGAAAACTTGCAGCGACATAGGTGATTTCATTCATATCTTTTTTCTTTTGAAACTGTTCACCAAGAATAATTAGATCATTAATTAGCTTTACATGGAGAAATGGCTGGTCAGCCAATAGCACCATAATCCCGTTAGGATGTCGTTTTTGAGCAGCATGCAAACCGCACTTTAGGGAATGTGCTTGCCCTAATACTACGTCCTGGCAACGGGCAAGCGACCATTTTTCATTGAGAGGTTTTTGAAAAAACGATGGGTCCATCCAGGATAAACAATCATTTTCTTTTGTAACGACAATAATATGTTCCAGCTTAGAAAGGAGTGCGGCTTGGAAAGCCATGCTCCCAACCGTTGATTTTCGAAGTGGTAAAGCTAATTTATTTTCACCCATTCGTCTGCTTTGACCGGCGGCAAGATATACCCCACAAACTTGCATTTCTTTCATGAAGCCCCCTAATTCGTATTTTCCTTTCCTGATATATATCATTATTAGGATATTACACGAAAAAGGTCTATTTTATAAAAAAAAAGCCTTCTCATACGAGAAGGTATCTGGAATTGATTAACAACTTAGGGGACCCAACCATAATACATCAGCCAATTTCTTAGCCATTTCTATTTTCAAGGATTTTATAACCCTTTTGCTCAAATAGATGGTCTATTCGCCGATGTGTGCTTGTTCCGTTGAAGGAATTAATTCACATGTTTAATGGAATTCAAATTCCTTAATGAAACAATTTATCGGTATTTACCGATTAAAACTCATTATTTACTAATTTAAACTAGTTTTTGCAATACCACTTTTAAACGAAGGCCTGTTAGAGTCATATATTGATGCAATCTTGTTACATCAAATATTCATCTTGTAAGATCAATAACTATCTTCCTAATTGGTATTCTTAGAATTTCAACATTTTGGAATCTTTCCCAAACAAATAGGTTTTTAAGCTATTTTCCACTCCATTAATCACCAGATTTTCCTTCGTTACAAAAATTCCTTCTTCACGAAATTTTTATAATCTTAAAGGATAGATAAGAATTTTTCTACAAATAATTCTTTTTTGTAGAACTCTCCTATTTCCAGTTAATTAAATGAAGATTTTTTGGGAGTTTAATGTGATCTTCTACATTTCCCAGTTTAGGTTTTTCCTCAGTAGCGTTTTCTTTATTTTACAAGAAACGTTTTACAAAGGATGAAGTTGATTAACTTACACCTTGTCTTTAGGAAGGTATCACTTCACTAATCAAATTAGTTAGAAATAACCTTACTTACTCGTTCACAAACGGAACGAACACGTATGGCTGAGTCTCCTAAGATGTTAATCTAATTTATTTATCTTTATGGCTTTATTATATCATGATAAAAACAGAATTAACTGTATTTTTGTGACAAAACGGTGAAATATTCTGAATTAATAATTACTAAATGTGAAAAAAGTTGCCCTTAAATGACAACTTTTAACTTTTGGCTCTGTTAAAGGATATTGTTGATTTTTATACGTGTTGATTGGAGCTGACAGGTTGGACGAGTTACTCGTATAAAAGTGTAGGAGGGAAAAATATTAGTATTACTTGGAATTACAAGGTTGGTTCATGCCCAGAATTTTTTCTAAATAAATGAACAACAAAAGTACCTAAGAAAATGGAAATAATTAAGCTGAAAAATAAAGTTTCATTGATATAGAATCCAAAGGAAGAAATAATCATCTTAACACCTATGATCGCAATTAAAACAAACGCAGTTGTTTCAAATTCTGGTATTTTCTCAATCAATGCCAAGAATAAATTTGCTACCCCTCGCATCATTAAAATTCCTAGAATCCCTCCAATGAATAAAACCCATTCTTGGTTTGAAACACCAAATGCTGCTAGCACACTGTCAAAGCTAAACGAAATATCCATTAATTCCACTGTTATGACTGTTCGCCAGAAACCCATTTTTTTATGGTGAATACTATCTTCCTCATCCTTTTTTCCAATAAAATTCTGTAAGACAATAAAAAGCAAATAATGACCACAAACGATCTTAATCCAGGCAATCTTGATTAGGGTTACTCCTAGCCCAATGACCAAGAGACGGAAAAAATAGGCTCCAAATATCCCATAAAATAATGCTTTCTTTCGTTGTCGCTTTGGCAGATGCTTGACCATCACTGCCAGAACTACGGCATTATCCGCGGATAGTAATCCTTCAAGAATAATAAGTGTACCAATTAATCCCCAACTTGCAGGATCATAAACCACACTTTGAAAAGCATTAAGTGAAAAAAAGGTACTATAATTATGAATGATTTGATTTACGAATTCCATCAAGATTTTTCCCCTTTTCAGTTCGTTGGGTAACCGTGTAGTTTGTCCCATTTTCCCCTAAGAAAATCTATTAGGTTAGACTTTAGCTTTTATTGTCAATATATATGTGGGAGTTTTGAATATATGTAACCTAAGAGAAAATATTTGAATCTATCAAGCTCCTATTTCCCATTATTATGATTATTGATATTATCTGTTTGGAATAAATTTTTTGAAACCGCATTGAGTTTATTTACAAACCTGTTGAATCCAAAACCTACAAAGAATGCAATGCTTAATTGTGCATACGGTGTATCTTTAGGGTCAGTGAATTGTATATATAATATTCCGCTTTGAATAAGTGTGACCGCTACTACTGCTGTACCTGTTGCAAAAATCGGATAAAAAATATACATAATCCACAATCTGTAATCGTTTAATTTATCCTCCATATAGTGGTAACAAAACATGTAAAGATGCCGTAGTGACCCTCCTATTGCACCTGCAAAAAAATAGTACAAAAAGATCTTTATTTTCGATATATTCGGCAGTGAATTTTCGAGAACTCCAGCCCACAACAATCCGAGGGCCAAAAAGCTTCCGAAAAACAATAAAGATAGGTAGGTTAGAATAAACGCTTTGAGCCATCTGTTCACATAACCACCCCCTGCTATATCCTATGTGGGGACATAGTAGGAAATTCCGCTTCTTGGAGAGGTAAAATAACCTTATAAAGAAAAAAACTAAAAAAGGAAACAAAATGTATTTGTTCCCTTTTTTAGCATATTTTACCAATAACCAGATTTACTTTTTCATGACAGCAGCTTCCCCATCTACTACCATTTCCATACGTTGGTTAAATACCTGCGTTATTAGTTTGATTATTCTCTTATCATCTCTTTTTTCTACCACTTTTACGGTTGCTTTTACAGTATCACCGATTTTAACTGGCGCAAGAAATTTAAAGTTTTGTGATAAATAAATGGAATTTGGACCAGGAAGTTTCATGCCCAAAACAGTTGAAATAAAACTTCCGGTTAAAAGACCATGTGCAATTCTTTCTTTAAAAAATGTGTCCTTTGCAAACTCATTATCAATATGCATTGGGTTGAAATCACCAGTAAGACCTGCAAATTGGTAAATATCAAAGTCCGTAATCGTCTTAGAAAAAACAGCTGTATCCCCTATTTGAATATCTTCATACATTAGTTCTTTTTGCATTAGACTTTCCTCTTTTCTGTTAAAATACAAACAAGTTATAGAATCCTTGAAAATCAAATTATTCAGACACTTACATCTATAAAAAAGGATCCTAGCGAAAAACACACCAGAATCCTAGACTGTTGTTTTCACTTGTGAGTTTTATAAGATTGAAAATAATTGATAAACAAATTTTAAATCTTTCCCCTGTTTTTAAATTATTATACACGAATTTTGTTAAATAATGGTGAAAAAATTGTAATTTTTTGGATTGAATAAAAAAGAGCAGTTCTAAGGAGGAAAAAGATTATCTTCCATGAACTGCCCTTGAATCCTATTTAACTTTATTAGTTAGGGAAATCCGTAGTTCTGTTTTGTGATTTATCAAACCTTTAATTTTGAAAAACCTCTAAATTCATTGACGAGTTGCTTGACTCCGTTATAAAGAATTGCTCCATCCATACCACCCAGCAGAAATTTAAATCCCATGTTTAGGTGTTGGTCTATTGCATCTGTCCAAGTCATAATTCCTGGGACGACATTGTATTTCTCACAGGCCTCAACAACCCTTTTATAGCAAGCTATAATATCCGGATGATTTAGCTGCCCTTGAATCCCCATGGATGTACTTAAATCGTAAGGTCCTACAAAAGCAACATCAATATTAGAAACAGAGAGAATTTCTTCAATGTTTTCAACTGCAGCATAATGTTCTATTTGAAGGATCACCAACACTTCAGCGTTTGCTTCTGCATAATAGTCGACATATTCTTCATCGTTTGCTCCAAACAAAACCGCTCTTCCAGCCCCAATTCCACGAACCCCAATGGGCGGATACTTACAAAAGCTAACTGCTTTTTCAGCTTCCTCCTTCGTATTAACCATTGGAATCATGACACCTTCAGCACCGGTATCAAGCCCTTTTTTTATCAAAGATTTTTCATTTCCAGCAACTCTAAGGAGAGGCGTTGCCTGTGAACCTCTGATTACGGATACCATTCTTCCAGCCGATTCGATCCCCATTGAACCATGCTCAGCATCAATCATGATAAAATCTACACCAGTATGACTAAGAATTTCTGCATTATCCAAACTATTCGTCATCAGCCATGTTCCAAAAACTGCTTCTTCTCGATCCAACTTTTCTCTTAACGTATTTTTTCTCATCATACTC
>JAUZQA010000219.1 GCA_030705665.1 Bacillota bacterium | reverse complement strand
CTTGGAAGGTCTTGAACATAAGATTAAATTGGCGTATGCCTGTAAAATCATGGCTTCCACAGTCAGGACAAGCAATGTTGTGCTCTTTAATTAATTCTTCCATTTTTTCAAATGGCAGGCCATCGACAACGATCTCAATGCCTTTTTCACCTAGTGCATTTTCAATTAATTTATCAGCACGGTGTCTTGCTTTACAATTTTTACAGTCAATCATTGGGTCATTGAAATTACCAATATGTCCTGAAGCTTCCCAAGTTTTTGGGTTCATCAAAATCGCAGCATCTAATCCGACATTATAAGGGGATTGCTGAACAAACTTTTTCCACCAAGCTTGTTTTATATTGTTTTTCAGTTCTACACCAAGCGGACCGTAGTCCCATGTATTGGCAAGTCCTCCGTAAATTTCTGATCCCGGAAAAATAAATCCTCTATGTTTTGAATGTGAAACAATCTGGTCCATAGAAACAGTCATTTTTTTTGCTCCTTTTCTCTTAATAAAATAAAAAACTCCCGTCCCTATGCACATGCATAGGGACGAGAGTTACCCGCGGTTCCACCCTATTTGCTGCAAAAAAAGCAGCCTCTTTCAAACAAACTTGCTCGAGAACGCCTTCCTTAGAATTCTATACCCAGCTTCCACCATCCTGGGCTCGCTATCATAGAGAGAACTAAGTACTCCTTTCCCTCAAACGCAACTATATAATTTTAAGAAAATAGTAACGAAACAAAATACAAATGTCAATAAGGACCTATAAAAGTTGGCGAAATTGTTTGATCGAATTAAGAAATTTTTTCGTTTTTAAGTATAATCCAGAATATTCGTCATAGTAGGTCCAGATAATTTTTCGTAATTCTTCCTTCGTTTCATCTTTGATCGAAATCGCTCCAAGCCGATTAAGGTCAAAATAATAAAATAATCTTAAAAGCTTAACCGTTGCAGGTGAAATTTTTAAGTGGTAAGGATCTTTTTCAAGGCAACGGTGACAGATAAAACCGCCTTCACGGATCGAAAATGAAAACTGCCCGTCAATACTTCCACAAACGGCACATTGATTTAATATCGGGTGCAGCCCTAAAATATTTAATATTTTAAGTTCAAAAATATTCATTAGTACGTCCGGATCATAGCCTTCATTTATGTAATTTAATGTCTGATGCAAGAGTTCAAAGAGATATGGATTTACTTTTCGATCCTCTGTACTTTTATCCGTCAACTCAACGATATAGCTTGAATAAGCAGTTAAAAAAATGTCTTCTCTAATAGACCTTAGTGAAGAAATCATTTCTCCCTGCTGAAGGCTTCCTAATCCCGAGCTCTTTTGCACCAGAAAATATCCATGAGTAAAAAGCTGAGTGACAGCCGAAAGCCTGCTATTCGGTTTCTTAGCACCTTTAGCCATCACTCCTACTTTTCCTAATTCTCGTGTATATAATGTGACAACTTTATTGGATTCGCCGTAATCTGTGGATCTAATAACGATGCCCTCACATTTTTGCAGCATGAAATTCACCCTCCAATACGGCTCCTGACAAACTTATGAAACGGGAAAATCAATTTTTGCTAGCTCATCATCCTGATTATCGGGTATTTCTTGTGTTTCCTTCTCTAATTCTTTAAAGAGAAGATATGTGTCAATGTTACCTGTCTGGCTGAAAACTTTCCAGGTAAAATCCAACATTGAAACCCCACCTTTCAATATTTAGACTAGCTTTTAATCAATCCCAAACCTTATCTTTATCATAGCCTGTCTTCTGAAAATCATAAGTTCAAAATAATGTAAATAATGTCCATGCATAATCTTCAAAAATTGATAATATTTTATTTAAGGTTGTTTACTTAATACTCATCCTCGTTAAAACCAAAATCACGCAGTTGAGACATTTTATTTCGCCAATCTTTCTGCACCTTTACCCAAAGCTCGAGGAAAACTTTACTACCAAGGAGATTTTCAATATCAACTCGTGCACGTTGGCCGATTTCCTTTAACATACTCCCTTTCTTTCCGATAATGATTCCTTTTTGTGAATCACGCTCGACAATAACTGTTGCCATCACATGAATGACATCCTTATTTTCTTGCCGTTCAATCTTATCAATGACAACCGCTATTGAATGCGGAATTTCTTCCCTTGTTAAATGAAGGGCTTTCTCACGAATTAACTCAGAGATAATAAATCTTTCTGGGTGGTCTGTAACCTGGTCTGCAGGATAAAATTGCGGCCCTTCTGGCAGGTAGGTTTTAAGTTGGTCTAATAGACGTTCCACATTATTTCCCTCAAGGGCGGAAATTGGTACAACCTCCTTGAATGGGAATTTTTCCTGGTAAGATTCAATAATAGGCAACAAATCATCAGGATGAATTTGATCAATTTTATTTATAACGAGAAAAATTGGAGTTTTTACGGATTGAAATTTTTCGATAATAAATTCCTCACCGCGTCCAAAGCCTTCTTCAGCATTTACCATAAACAAAACTAAATCGACTTCTTTAAGGGTGTTTTGTGCTACTTTCATCATAAAATCGCCCAGTTTATGCTTTGGTTTGTGAATTCCAGGCGTATCAATGAAAATAAGTTGAGAGTCTGGCAAGGTCAATACTCCCTGTATTTTGTTCCGAGTTGTTTGTGGTTTATCACTCATAATCGCGATCTTTTGTCCAATAACACGATTAAGAAATGTCGATTTACCAACATTTGGACGGCCTATAATAGAGATAAACCCTGATTTATATTCTTTACTCTGTTCATTATTGTTTAACATTCAAATCCTCCGCTGTATAAACCCTATAATATATTTGCAAGTTGAAATCTTGAGATGGAAGAAGGCTACCGCTTTCTTTTATTTTACCTCAAAATAAAATGAAATTCATCTATTGTTGCGAAAATATAATAAAAATATTTTGAATTTTCCCACAAATCAAATAAATTAAATAACGTAATTTGAAATCGTTTTCAGTGTTTATAGTTAGGAACATCTCAGTTAAATGAACCGCAAAAGATACGGCCCAAAAATTATGATTCCTACCATGACTGAGATAATGGCAAAACTAAAAACGGCTCCGGCTGCTAAGTCCTTAGCTTGTTTTGCTAGTGGATGAAATTCAAGTGTGACTAAGTCTACCAATCGTTCTATTGCTGTATTGATTATTTCTAAAGAAATCATTCCGCCAATTGTTAAAAGAATGAAGATCCATTCGATTCTGGTTATGGAAAATAAAAAACCAAAGATAATTACAATCAGCGAGATACTTAAGTGAATCCGTATATTTCGTTCCTGTTTTATGGCTGTCCGAATGCCTGCAATAGCATATGAAAATGAGCTTAGCAATGAGATTTGCCTTTTCTTTTCTTTATCGTTTAAGCCCATATTCATCTAATATTTCTTTCTGCAAAGTAAACATTTCGCGTTCATCTTCTTCTGTCATGTGATCATATCCTAGTAAATGCAAGAAACCATGGACGGCAAGAAAACCAAATTCCCGCATAAAAGAATGGCCATATTCCTCTGCTTGTTCTTCCGCTTTTGCAGTCGAAATAATGATATCCCCCAGGATCCTTGGCATGTTTGCACCAATGAGTTCTATCTCCCCCTCACCAAGTTCCTCGAGGGCAAATGAAATAACATCTGTTACAGCATCCTTATCTCTATATTCACGATTAATTTCTTGAATTCTTTCATTGGTGACGAATGTAACGGAAACTTCACTTCCCTCCTCTATTGCCAGCTTTGCTGCCGCAAAATTTAATAATTTTTCAATTTCATCTATTTGTTCATTTGTAACATTGTTTGTTTCATCTAAAAAATCAATCACTAAATTCATGCTTGTTTCACCTTCTGCTCAGTCAAATTTGGATATTCAATTCTCGAATGAAAAATTCCCTTTACAGATTCACAAAGAATCTGGAAAATGATATCTACTTCTTTTAATGTTAAGTCACACTCATTTAATTGACCATCCTGAAGGCGGTCATCAATAATTTTCTTTACTAAATTTTCAATTTGCTCAGGTGTTGGGGACTTTAAGGAACGGACTGCAGCCTCAACACTATCAGCAATTCCTACGATTGCCGATTCCTTTGTTTGGGCTTTAGGTCCAGGATACCGAAATTCTTCCTCCTTTATCTCCTTACCTTCCTGGACGGCCTTATGATAGAAGTATTTTAATAATGTCGTCCCATGATGTTGTTCCGCGATTTCAATAATTTCTTTTGGAATTCTATATCCTTTTAGTATATTAACTCCATCAAGGACATGTGAAATGATAATTTCTGTGCTCTTTTCAGGAGCTAAGCGATCATGAGGATTTTCACGATTCATTTGATTTTCAATAAAGAAATTGGGTCTTCTAGTTTTCCCAATATCATGATAATAGGCGCCTACCCTTGCAATGAGTCCATTTGCTCCGATTGCTTCACATGCTGACTCAGACAAATTCGCCACCATAAGACTATGATGATAAGTGCCAGGTGCCTCAGTCAGAATCTTTCTTAGCAATGGGTGGGTGGGATTGGACAATTCAATTAATTTCATAGTTGATAATATCCCAAAGGCTGCCTCAAAAAACGGAAGCAGTCCAATTGTCAAAACAGCAGAAAGCAACCCTGAAACAATGGCAGTGACTAAATAATACGCATATCCTAGTCCTGAATAGTGCCCGTTCGAAAGTAATAATAAGGCTACAACGATCACCAAATTAATAATCGCAGAAAACAAGCCGGCTTGAAAAATTTTAGAACGTTGATTGTGGTTGCTTAAGTAAAAAATCCCAGCCAAGGAACTAATGAGGATAAAAATCCCTGGCGAAAAATTAAATGTACCTGCAATTCCTTCATTAAACACAATGCTCCCGCAAACTGCCATAATAATAGTTGTTAAAATGGCTAATTTTTCATCGATTAATAATTTTATTAACATACCTCCTAATGCTGCTGGAAAAAGATATGTGATACCTGAAAAGTTAAAAGCTTGCAGAAGGCTGGTGATTTTCATAATCAGAATCAAAATGGTAAATATAATTCCAAATATGAGCATATTAAATTGTTTTTTCTCAGTTGTAGAGGTTTTAAATTCGGAAAAATAATGATAAATGGCTGCCAAAATAATGATAATTAAAAAAGCCAACCCTAAATAGGGATTAAAAGAGCTTGAATTATTGAGAAGCCCCACCAGTTTTAACTGCCTATATATTTCGCTGCTTACCAATTCTCCTTCTTCAACAATAATTTGTCCTTGCAAAATTTTAACTGGTTCTACGCTTTGTGAAGCTTGTTTGCGAAGTTCCTTTGTTGCATTGGAATCATAAACCTCATTCTGTACGACAGCATACCTGCCAAGGTCGATTGCGGCTTTTTTTAAACTGCCTGACAATATCGAGTAATTTAATTCATCTTCAATACTTTTTTTTGCATTTTCTATATCATTTGCAGAAATTTTCTGTGCCATTACATTGTTTATGGCTGTCACCGTTATATCCTTTGCCGTCGACAAATCATTACGGTTAGCTTGTACTAAAGCCAAAAAATCTTGTTCTGATAAATCCTTTACAACCTTTTCCGTTAATTTTGCTTTTAACTGTGTAACCTTATCCGAAATACTTTGTGCTTGGTTAACATTCACTTCTATTGCAGAGTCAAAGATAGAAGTAATTAAATCAACCCGATTTTGAGTATACTCTTTTTTCTTTATATAGACATCTTTTACTTGATCAACCGCCTCTTTACGCTTGATTTCTGTACTTTCCTTATCTTCAACCGTAATCGGAGAGCGGATGGTTTTATTTGCAACAGTAAAGAGACTTAGATTAAGTTTTTCAGGTTTAACATTTGAAAACATGGCTGCATATAGGATAATACCTAAAATGATGAAAAACAACACACGGAAAAAAGTTATATCAAGCATTTTTCTGACTCTATATAAATATTGCTGCAGTTTTTCCAACAAAGCCACTCCCTTATATGAAACCTAATGAAAAGACTATCAGAATATACTTTGATTGAAACAGCAGTGGACATCATTACCTTCCACATCTTATGTAAAATCATAACAGTTTTAAAGAGAAGTTTCATTTACAAATTCATTAAAACAATAGACCGTTCAATTTATTGAACGGCCTTTTCTTTACTTTTTTCATATGCTTGAATAATACGACCAACAAGCGGATGTCTGACAACATCACTTTGTTCTAAGAAAATGAAGGGAATTCCATTAATATCCTTTAAAACCTCTTCTGCAACAATTAAACCTGATTTAACGCCTTTTGGCAAGTCTACCTGTGTTTGGTCGCCTGTAATCACCATTTTTGAGCCAAAACCGAGTCTTGTTAAGAACATTTTCATTTGGGCATGTGTGGTATTTTGTGCTTCATCTAATATGACAAACGCATCATCTAGTGTGCGCCCGCGCATATAAGCGAGGGGGGCGATTTCAATCGTACCGCGCTCAATTAATCGCTGCGTATGTTCCGCCCCTAATATGTCATGCAGGGCATCATACAGGGGTCTTAGATAAGGATCAACCTTCTCTTTTAAATCACCTGGTAAAAAACCGAGACTTTCTCCAGCTTCAACAGCCGGTCTAGTTAAAATAATCTTATTAACCTGGCCATTTTTTAGAGCATTAACTGCCATAACAACAGCAAGATAGGTCTTGCCTGTTCCTGCCGGACCAATCCCAAAGACAAGATCGTTTTTCCGAATGGAATGGACATAGTTCCGCTGCCCCAGCGTTTTGATTCGAATGGCTTTACCTTTTACATTTTTGGCAATTTCTTCTTCATAAAGCTGTTCAAAATAATCAAGCGTGCCTTTTTGTCCCATTTGAATGGCATACAACACATCTCGCCCGCTTATATTTACTCCCTTTCTAATAACAAAGATTAAGCGATCGAGAACTTGTGAAGCAAGGCTTACCTTTTCTTCCTCGCCTGATAAGCTTACTGATTCTCCTCTTGTGATCACTGACACATCAAGCTCTTGTTCAATAATTTTTAAATTAGAATCAGAATTTCCAAATAGATTAATGGCCTCTGCTGGATTTTCAAGTTGTACATTTATTGTTTTAAGATTTTCTGTCATTCATGAGTCTCCTTGG
>JAUZQA010000218.1 GCA_030705665.1 Bacillota bacterium | reverse complement strand
TTCCAAGAGTAGGCTACTTCATCCCAGTGTGTAAAGTTGGTTGCATCACCGCGCATACAATCATACAGGAGTTTTTCATATCCTTCCGGTGTGTTCATTGCGTTAACACCTGTATTGGCAAAGCTTAGCTTCTCTTCATTTGCATCCAGATGTACACCTGCCTTTTTGGCATTAAGATGCAGCGTTATGCCTTCTTCAGGCTGAATATGGATAACAAGAAGATTTGGATTTAACTCTCTCTGATAGTACAAATTCATCGGAATATCTTTAAATTGGACAACAATTTTAGTCGTTTTTGTTGCCATTCTTTTACCTGTACGAATATAGAATGGTACGCCTGCCCAACGGAAATTATCAATCATAATTTTTGCCGCAACAAAAGTTTCAGTGTTGGATTCTTTGTCGACCATTGGTTCATCCCTGTATGCAGGAATCTTTTCATTCTCAACTACCCCTTCACCGTACTGGCCGCGAACAAAATAATTATTTACCTCTTCACCTTGAATATTACGAATGGAGCGGAAGACCCGCACTTTTTCTAAACGGACATCTTCCGTTTTTAAGCTGATTGGAGGTTCCATAGCCAAGAGTGCGACCATTTGAAGCATATGGTTTTGCACCATATCCCTTAGAGCACCGCTATTTTCATAATATCTTCCACGCTCCTCGACACCAAGGGTTTCACTGGATGTGATTTGAATATTGGCTATATAGCGGTTATTCCAAAGCGGTTCAAAAATGGCATTGGCAAAACGAATTACTTCGATGTTTCGAACCATCTCTTTTCCAAGATAATGATCGATTCGATAAATCTCTTCTTCAGAAAAAGCGGTTCTAATTTGTTCATTTAATTTTTTTGCTGATGGTAAATCATGTCCGAACGGCTTTTCAATCACTAATCTTTTATAGCCTTTTACGTCTGTTAAACCATCAGACTTTAAGTGAAGTGCAATTGTTCCAAAAAACTCAGGTGCCATTGCCAGATAAAACATTCTGTTTCCTTGCAGATCATAATGTTCATCAAGGTCATTGGCTATTTTTTTTAAAGTTTGGTATGAACTCGAATCAGTCACATCATGTGAATGATAATAAAAATGGGAAGCAAATTCATCAATCTTTTCATCTTTTCCTAATGAAGAAACAACAGAGTCTTTTACTGAGTTTTGAAATTCTTCATTGGAAAGGGGACGGCGGGCAACACCTACTACGGCAAATTGATCTGATAAACGACCTTTATCAAACAAACGGTATAGGGAAGGAAACAACTTCCGTTTAGCCAAGTCACCTGTTGCCCCGAATATCATAATTAATGAAGTCATCTTTTTAGATTCATCCATGTTTAAAGACCTCTTTTCAAGTAAATTCTGATGCTGTTATGTAAATGGTTTTGTCCTTTACAGGAAAAAATTTTAGCCGTTTCCTTTAGATTTAGCAAATTTAATGCAATCCATGTATTTTGCAACCTGTTCTTTTATGTTAAAGAAGGATGTTTGTTTTTTATGTTATAGTATTTATATCCATTTGACGGAAAGGGGTTTTTATGTGGATATTTTTTTCTTAGGTACTGGTGCCGGACTGCCTGCAAAGCTTCGGAATGTTACGTCCATTGCTTTTAAACTGCTTGAAGAAAGAGGAGCCGTATGGCTGTTTGATGTAGGAGAAGCAACGCAGCATCAAATCTTACATACCTCAATAAAGCCGCGCCGGATTGAAAAGATTTTTATTACCCATTTGCATGGTGACCATCTTTATGGGCTTCCAGGCTTGCTCGCCAGCAGGTCATTTCAGGGAGGAGATACTGAATTAATTATATATGGTCCAAAAGGTATTGCTGATTATGTAAAAGTCAGCTTATCAATCAGCCAGACTTTTTTAAAATACCCTTTAAAGATTGTTGAACTCGAAGAAGGGATTGTTTTTGAGGATGAGCAAATGATAGTCGAAACACGTCGTTTAGACCATGGGATCCCCTCGTACGGATTTAGAATAGCTGAAAAAAATCGGCCAGGCACGCTACTTGCGGACAAGCTGGCCCAAGCAGGGATTAAACCAGGTCCTATTTATAGAAAGATAAAAAATGGCGAGCAAGTGGTTTTAGAGGATGGAAGAATTGTTAACCCGCACGATTTTTTAGGTCCTGCACAGCCAGGGCGGGTTGTTACCATTCTTGGAGATACCCGCTACTGTGATAACGCCGCTATTTTGGCTCAAAATGCAGATGTATTAGTTCATGAAGCCACTTTTTCTAAAGCGGACGAAAGCCTGGCATATGATTATTTTCATTCTACAACCCATCATGCTGCAGAAATTGCCAAAAGAGCAAATGTGAAGAAGCTATATTTAACACACATCAGCGCTCGTTATGACCGTAATGCTTGGAAAGAGTTAGTAAGGGAAGCGCAGGAGGTTTTTCCAAATACTGATATTGCCGAAGATTTCAAAGAAGTGACCATTCCCATGAATCAAAAGAATGACTGATTTTAGCAAAACACTTACCAAAATTGGTAAGTGTTTTGCTCTGGTGACTTTTTACTTTATAGAATGGATCTCCGCGCTCAACATTTCGCCCATTTTTTTTGATTGAGCACTGGCCGCTTTTATGCATCCGATGAATGCCTGCTGGACGTGATTGTCTTCAAGAACTTTAATTCCAGCCTCTGTTGTTCCTCCAGGGCTTGTTACTTCTTTACGAAGCTGTTTAGATGATTTAGGAGATGCCTTTACCATTTCCGCTGCCCCTAAAAGAGTCTGGATAATGAGCTTTTTGGCGGTCTCCTGATCAAGGCCAATTTCTGCTGCTCCTTTTTCCATTGCTTCAACAAGGTAATAGATGTACGCTGGACCGCTACCAGATAACCCTGTCACAGCATCTAGCCTCTCTTCAGGAACAAATGCCGCAAAGCCAATCGTTTCAAATAATTGTTTGATAGCTTCCATTTGCGAGGTTGAAACTGACTTATTAACTGCAATACCGGTAGCTGATTTTCCAACTGCGGCAGAAGTGTTTGGCATTGCCCGTGCAACGGCTAGCTTTTTCCCAGCCAGTACTTCAATTGTATCGATTGAAATCCCGGCAAGAACAGAGATGATTAACGTATTATCTGATAAATATTGGCGAATCTCTGTAATAGCAGCAGCTGCATCCTTTGGTTTCATGGCTAAAACAACTGCATTTGCATCAGCAAACAATGTTTTTAAATCATAGCTTCCCGTAATCCCATATTGTTGATGAAGTTCGGATAATTTTTCTTTATTGGCTTTGTTTGTTACCCAAATATTTTTTGAATCTACCAGCTTATTCTCGATAATGCCAGAAATCATTGCTTCGGCCATTGAACCGGCTCCAATAAATACTAATTTTTTCATTCCATTTCCTCCTAAAACTAAAAAGCTTAGAAAATTATGAATAAAGTTGAGGATTTTGTCAAGTGCTAAATGTGTAAATCTTTCTCCTTTTTTAATAATTTTGAAAAAGAACAAAACTTGACTAATCATCCAATGTAAAGGAGAGTAATAGTGAAGACTGTACTCATCAGTGTGTTGGGGAGATTTTAGTTATGCGTGGATGGTCAATTGAGGTGAAATAAATGGAAAATTTAAAAGGAAAAAATATTGTCATAACGGGTGCTTCAGGAGGAATTGGTGCAGAAGTTGCCAAACTTTGTGCCGCTCAGGGTGCCAATCTTGTTCTATTGGCGAGAACGATGGATAAATTGCAGAAAGTGAAACATGATATAGAACGGAACAGCCATGCTAGAGTAGACATTTTTCAGCTGGATGTATCGGACACTGACAAGGTAAAGTACGTTTTCACACAAATTCTTGAAACGGTTCAACATGTGGATATTCTGGTAAATAACGCCGGTTTTGGGATTTTCCGCGCTGCACACGAAGCGACAATTGAAGAAATCAAAGGAATGTTCAGCGTTAATGTTATCGGTTTAATGGCTTGTACCAGCATGGTTTTGCCTGCTATGCGCAAGAGGCGTTCTGGCCATATCATTAATATCGCCTCCCAGGCTGGGAAAATAGCTACCCCCAAGTCCAGTGTTTATTCAGCCACCAAACATGCGGTGCTTGGCTTTTCGAATGCCCTGAGAATGGAGCTCTCTGATGATCATGTTTATGTTACAACGGTGAACCCCGGCCCTATTGCTACTAACTTCTTTACTATTGCCGACGAAAAAGGGACATACGTGAAAAATGTACAAAGATTTATGCTCCAGCCTGAGTATGTTGCAAAAAAGATCGTGAACGCCATGCTTACTCATCCAAGGGAAGTTAATTTGCCTCGCTGGATGAATATGGGAAGTGTGATCCACACTTTGTTTCCATCCTTGTTTGAACGGATTGGGAAACGTGCCTTCAATCAAAAATAAAGTCTCTGGATACTCAGAGACTTTTAATTTGTCAAAAACTCATAGACCTGATCGTTTACCGCCTCATACAAATCGATGCCAGGTTCCTCATTTTTTATTTTTAAAATTTGGCTGCAAAGCATATCCATGTCCTCATTGTTCAATGGCAGCGTATCATCTGAATAGTATTGTTTAAAGCAATTTTGGATCATCTTTGATATTAGTTTTTTGTCCACGGTACCGTCCTCCATCTTCATTATACCTTTTTTTAAATTGATTTCTACATTGGAAAAACCAACTATTTAAAAACAAAATTTCCATTGAATACGAACGAATATTCCCTTAAAATAAGAATATAATAGAACTAATGTTCGTTTATCATACATTTGGGGGAATACGGATGGTCGATTACAGCACTTTACCGCAAAATAAAATTTTATGTGTGGACATGAAAAGCTTTTATGCAAGCTGTTCGGCGGTAATGGAGGGACTTGATCCCCTTAATTGTTATTTAGCTGTAGCGGGAAATTTAAATAGACCGGGAAGCGTTATTCTTGCTGCATCCCCGCGTCTGAAAAAAGAGTATGGAATCAAAACCGGCTCAAGGCTTTTCGAAATTCCGAATGACCCGCGGATCAAGGTTGTCGAACCTAAGATGGCAACATATCTAAGAATAGCTACGGAAATTTCTCGTGTCTTTAATCGTTATGTTCCAAAAGAAGCGATTCACACATACAGCGTTGATGAAAGTTTTATAAGAGTAGACGAGGCTGTTCATCTATGGGGCGATGCTTTTACGATTGCCCAAAAAATAAAGGATGATATTGAGCGGGAATTTCAGCTGCCGAGCGCCGCCGGAATTGGTCCTAACATGCTGATAGCAAAGCTTTGTCTTGATTTGGAGGCAAAGAAAAGGGGAATTGCTGAATGGACCTATGCAGACGTTCAGACAAAGCTTTGGAAAGTTGCCCCGCTAAGTGAAATGTGGGGAATAGGCAGACGTGTAGAGAAAACATTAAATGGAATGGGGATTTTTACTGTCGGCCAACTAGCTCGGTTTGATTTAGAACAGCTGGAAAAGAGATTTGGGATCATGGGGAACCAGCTTTATTACCATGCATGGGGAGTTGATCTTTCCGATTTAGGTGCACCGATTATTGAAGGGCAAATCAGCTTCGGAAAAAGTCAAATCCTCTTGCGGGACTATAAGGATAAAGAGGAAATTCAGCAAGTAATATTAGAAATGTGTGAGGAAGTGGCGAGGAGAGCACGGACACGCCGAAAAGCGGGGAGAACAATCAGCCTTGGAATCGGCTATAGCCATGAAGATTTTGGCGGCGGTTTTCATCGTGCAAAAACAATTGAGCAGCATACAAACGTGACAATGGAGCTCTATCGTGTGTGCCTTGACTTATTTCATCAGCATTATAATGGCAAAACAGTTCGAAATATTTCCATCACACTCGGAAATATTGTGGATGATACAGAATTGCAGCTTAGTCTCTTTGACTTAGGCGCAGAAAAAAAGAGGGAGCTGGGCTATGTGGTTGATCGCATTCGCAACCGTTTTGGTTCAGGAGCCCTATTACGTGCTGTTTCTTATACGTCCGCAGGAACAGCCAGAGAGCGGGCAAAACTTGTGGGCGGGCATAAAGCGAATTAGAAGCAAAAAGCTGATTTAGGATTTGAAGTGTGAGGTGAAGATTATGATTCACGACCGTGGGAGAATAAAATGGACATCGATGATGCTTCCTGAGCATGTCAAACTGCTCCGTGATTGGGTAAAGGAGGATCGATATGAACAGAAAAAAATCATTGATGAACAACAGCTTGAATCAATGAACGAGGTGTTAATGGAGGCTGTCGAATTTGATCAACTTGTGGCCATTACCCATTATCAAAACCATAACTATGAAATTGTCGTTGGAAAGATTCATCGTTGGGACGAATTGTCACAAAAGCTGTTTGTCGTTGATCGCTTTGAGGAAATCCATCAGATTGCAATGGTTGATATTGCCGATGTTCGATTAATGGATATGTAGAAAGCAAAAAATCATAGAATATGGTACACTATCATATGCGAAGGAAGGGGAGATACACCATGGAAATTTTGATTACAGAGCCTGCTGCTGCAAAAATTAATGAGAAAACAAAGGATTATAAAGGCTTTTTAAAGTTAAAGTACGATACGGAAGGCTGCGGATGTGCAGTAGATGGTGTTGCTGCTTTATGGTTTATACCAGAACTTGAGGATGACGATATCGCAATTGAAACAAACGCTCAAACAGTATACGTAGAGAAAGCGAAAATGGTTTTCTTTGATGAGAAAATGAAACTTGATTATTCCCAAACCACCAATTGGTTTAAACTATCAAGTGACCAGCAAATTTTAAACGGGCAATTGAGCCTTGTTATAACAAAAAAAGCAGACTAATTTGATCTGCTTTTTTTGATGTTAATCTTCAGCAATCATTAGTCCAATATGTTTTTCCAGGAATTCATCAATAGCTCTTTCATAATCGTCAGGGTTGTCGTTTAGTGATTGGGCATGGCGGCCATTTTCGGCAAGAAACAACATTTTAGGCCCTGGCTTTTGAACAAACAATTTTTCTGTCATAGAAGGAAGAATAAAATCATCTTTTTTACTGTGAATGAACAAAATAGGATGTTGAATTTGGTCAATTACTGAAATAGGAGAAACATCTGCAATTGAATATTTGTCCCGCAGCCGTAAAAACAAATCTCCGATTGGAAGAATCAGTGATGGCGGCAGTTTCATTTCCTTTTTGATCTGGTGA
>JAUZQA010000217.1 GCA_030705665.1 Bacillota bacterium | reverse complement strand
GAACATCATCATGAACATGGTCACGGTAAAAAGAAGCAACCTGCCGGGAAAAGGATGAAAAAATTCTTGGCCTACACGATCGTGTTAATTCCTGCCGTTACAGGAGTTGTCTTGCCCGTAGCAACGCTGGATTCGCAGCTAGTGGATGCAAAGGGGTTTTCATTTCCAACATTAGAAGACGGCAGTGATCAGTACGGGACGCACCAAGTTCTCAATCCTGATATGAGTAAATTCATGAACCAAGCTGATTTTGAAGATTTAGTCAGGAAAGAATCTAAGTCATATACCCCAAAAAATAATATTACTTTTACAGATGAAGACTATTTGGTCGGGTTAGAAGTGCTTTATAACTTTTCCGGGGCATTTGCAGGGAAAACTCTTACTACGAAAGGATTCTCATATAATGGGCCTGGGTTACAATCCAACCAGCTGTTTTTACTACGATTTGGGATTATTCACTGTGTCGCAGATTCAGGAGCTTTTGGTTTGATGCTCCAATTTCCAAACAATATTCATATCCCAAATGACCAATGGTATCAGGTCACAGGAACATTGGATACAGTTTATTATCCACAAATGAAAACCAAAATACCTGTTTTAAAAGTGACGAGCTACAAAACGATTCCAAAGCCGAATGACCCATATGTATACAGAAACAGCTTACAATAATTGAGTTTTATATCAAAATAAACTGCTATTGGGAAATCAGCTCGTAATAGTGTGCTTATCAAATTAGTTGAATAACGAAAATTGACACATATTGAGAATATGGGAATGCCCCTGCGTAGAATCAGCAGGGGTAAATTTTTTTTATATAAATCCGACACCAATTCCGAAACAACTAAAGCCGAAACAACCTGCGCATCCAAATCCAAATCCTGCGCATCCAAATCCAATTCCAAATCCTGCACACCCAAATCCACCGCAACGGAATCCACCGCAATGGAATCCACCGCATCTAAAGCCGCCGCATCCGCCACATCCACCACAACGTCCACAGCGTCGAGGGTCTTCTATACCTATCCCCATTGGGTTCATGTTAATGAGCTCACCAGCTTGGTATTGGTCCAGCCCTAACATTTGTAATTCATTTTGAAAATTTTGCATATTTTCCTCCCCTTTGTTTATCTTATTTTAACTAAAAGATCCCACCACCTGATATGAGAGTAGATTGAAATGATTTGTCAGACTTGTATAAGGGACACCAGTTACCACGAGTACTCTCTTCAACAAATTATGATTCATATTAGGTTACTGTTACTGATTGAGGTGCCTATTTCATGTATCTGGATGCCTATTTTCTGTGGGAAGCTTGTCCTAAAAAATAGGAATTTTAGTTGTTTTCACGAATGAGCAATAGAAAAAAGCTATCTTCCATTTTATTTAGTGAAGATAGCTTTTTTTCTAACGGGAAATAAAATATAAATTCAAATTAGATCATTAATCTATTTTACATTTCTAAAAATATTGATAGCAAAAAGGATGACACCAAGGACGGTTAAGACTCCGCCTATAGCAATAATTGGAGTTGCCCACCTGGATCCTGTTAAAAAGAAGACTAGGGAAATCATCATAACAGGGAGCCCTATATTATGAAGCCAGAAGTGAAGCTTTGCCAAAGTCGTTTCTGCTGCAGCTGGAAAAGCGGCATATACCAAACCAGCAAGTGCCAATGATGCCCAGCCTAAAAGGTTAACGTGAGCATGGACAGGCGAAAACAATGGATTTTCCGTCATGGACATATACATCCCAAGTAAAACACCAATGACGAAATACACAGAAGAAATTTTAATTAACCTAGCACCCATCAAAAGACCTCCTTTTTGATAAAAAATACTTACAGTACTAAATATGTGGAGGTGTATGAAAAAAGAACTAGGATTTACAGGAGACAGGCCTGCATATTTGAATTAAAAAAAGCTGTCCGAAGACAGCCCGTTATTAAAAAAAGATTCTTATACTAACTAATACAAGTCCAATTAAAAATCCGCAAATGGCACCATTTACCCGAATCCATTGAAGGTCTTTACCAACATTCGTTTCAAGCATGTCAATAAGCGTTTTGTCATCAAGTTTTTCAAGATTCTCTTCGACTAACTTGCCAATCTTCGAATGGTTCTTCTCAACCAGGTTATAGGCTTGCATGTACAGCCAATGATCGACTTGATTTAACTTATCCGTATCATTTTTTAAATTATCCAATGAACTTGTAAGAAACGGTTGGACATAATCGTCAAAAAATCGGGGTTCCTTTACAAAGTCCAAAGCTTTATTTTGCATGCTGGAGAGAAACTCCCGTATTTTTTGCTCTGGCTGCCACTTTGCAACCACTTCCGATATCCAGCCTTCTAATTCCCCGATGAACTTTTCATCGGTTTTTAAACTTTGAAGTTTTGTTTGAATATTCCACAGCAGTGTAAGTCTATTTTGATTTGTCGGATCACGAAAACTGTCTACACCTTTTTGAATAAGAGATTGAATAATATTTCCCAGTTTTTCTTCATTTACAAGATTGCTAAATGATTTCAAAGCAAATTGCATGAAACCATCAGCTTTTATATTTTCAATCGCATCAACAGCCATTCTGCCCAATCTGTTTTTAGTCGATTCTTGGTTTGCCCATTGGTTGATTTGGTCTAAAATGTAGTCTAAAGCTTTTTCGTCATATCCTCGTTCTGAGATTTGATCGATAAGATTTGGCAATATCGCTTTGAGATCTATTTTTTGTATTTGTTTTTTTAGTTCTTTTTCGATCAGGGTTACGAGTTGATCAAGATTAATGTATTCAATGGCATTTTGGACTAATCGAATGCAAGTCTTTTTAACACCCTCTGCATTTACTTCCTTCTCAACTAAAGGGAGTAATATTTGTGTGAATTTTACAGTGCTGATCTTCTCTTTTATACTTTCCTTCGTCAGCCAATCATTTTCTAACATCGAGATAATTTTTTGAGTAATTTTGGATCGGTTTTTTGGCAAAAGAGCAGTGTGTGGAATTGGTATCCCCATTGGATGCCGGAATAGAGCCGTAACAGCAAACCAGTCAGCTAAACCGCCGACTAACCCTGCTTCAAATCCGCCCTGCAGAATAATTCCCCATAATGAATCCTGAAATGGCATGGTACAAATAAATCCTATTGCCATCACAGTAAGAGATATAGTGGCTAAGTGCTTCGTACTTTTTGAACGTTTTGACATGTTCTTTTCTCATCCTTTAAATGTAATACTAAAGTTATTATCTGGAGTTAAGTTTCAAGATAGTAAGATTTTCTATAAATAGTAACAGGTAATTATAAACAATAAAAGAAAAAAAGTCCATATAGTTTTCATAAACAATTGAAAAATCAGGTTGTTTTTTCCGCTCTAAAAACTATAATAACCTTGAATCGCTGAATTTTAAGAAAAGCAGTACTCGGTCATAGAAGTGTTAAGGTTGTATGAAAGGGGACCTTCACATGATCCACATTATTGAATGGACTTTAGGATTCATCGCCTTTTTTTCATTCTGGTATTCAATGATAAATTTTAGAGGTGTCAAGCGGCTGTTAATTGGGCGGCCAATGCGTACGGCAGAATTAAAGAGTCAAAGTACAAAGTTATATTGGATTATCGCGCTTCCTATTCTTTCGGCGGATCTATATTCGTCTGTTTCATATGGCCCTGAAGCAGCAATGACCGAGCTTGTTTCCTATGGGTCCGATGGTGCGTGGCTGATCCTTCCCGTAACCTTGTCTATTATTCTCTTATTATTTATTTTGATCCTAACTTATATAATGGGAATACTTGCCTATCCAAATGGCGGCGGCGCTTATGCCATTGCTAAGGATAACTTTAACTCAAAGTGGGTGGCTCTCGTTGCTTCAAGCTCATTACTGATTGATTATATACTAACAGTAGCAGTATCGATATCAGCCGCAATGGAGGCACTTGTATCTGCCTATCCTTTTCTGGTGCCCTATGAAACAGTTCTTGCCGTTTTCTGTGTTATGTTTTTGGTATTAGTAAATTTACGTGGTATAGCTGAGTCTGCTAGAATTCTTGCATGGCCTACTATAGGCTTTATGGTATGCATGTTCATTCTGATTGCGAGTGGATTTGCAGATGAACTGCATTACGGTGTCATAAAAACGAATACTCCGCATCTAGGAACAATTCCTCAAGGAATCTCCACCTTGCTTATTTTAAAAGCATTTAGTTCAGCATGTTCTGCATTAACAGGGATTGAGACAATATCCAACTCTGTTCCTGTTTTTCGAAACCCCCAACAAAAAAACGCCATAAAAACATATATTGCATTGGGGGCAATAACTGCTTTCACCTTACTAGGATTTTCCTTTCATTTATTTGTTAATGGGATTGCGGTCAAGCCTCATAACACCATGTTATCTCAATTAACTGAACTATATTTTGGCCAAAATATTGTCTATCAAATTATAATCTGGTTTACGTTTTTTGTCCTTATTCTTGCAGCAAATTCAACATTTACAGGATTCTCGCAACTGGCAGCTATAGTAGCAGAAGACGGCTATTTACCGAGAGGGCTATCACACCGTGGAGACCGGCTAGGCTTTTCAAATGGAATCATCGTTCTAGCCGCCTTGGCGATTCTGTTGATTATAGGGTTTCAGGCCCATACGAATTCCTTAATCCCTTTATATGCTATCGGTGTTTTTCTTTCTTTTTCTGTTGCCCAATATGGTTTGATCATGAGATGGTTAAAGATAAAGGGGCGTCATTGGCATATTAAATTGGCGGTAAATATTGTTGGTGCAATAACGACATCGACAGTGGCCGTTATGTTTTCGATTACCAAATTTACAGGAGGGGCATGGATCGTTTTAGCGGTTCTGCCAATAGTGGTATTGTTTTCGCTTGCCATTCATCAACATTATGAAGAGGTTGCTTATGAATTGAGGCTGGATGAGGGGATTTTCCCAACTGAAAGGCCTGTTATATCTGTGGTATTGGTGTCAGGGATACACCGAGTGGTAAACAATACCTTATCCTTTGCAAAAAGTGTAAATTCAAATGTTATAGCCGTTTATGTTGGTTTTGACGATGATTCTATTCGTAAAATGGAGGAAAATTGGGAACAGTGGGGTTCTCCATGCCGCTTAATATGTTTAAAGAGCAAATACCGTTCATTAATTGAGCCATTAACAAGATTATTGAAAGTAATCGAGGAAAAACAGGGGAAACAGAAGGGTTTCATTCAAATTCTTATACCGGAATTCATCCCAGTAAAATGGTGGCATGGTATCTTGCATAACCATAGTGCATTCCTATTGAGAGTATGGTTTTTGCGTCATAAGGAGATAGTTATCACAACGGTACCATTTCACTTAAAAAAATGATGCCGGTAACAGAGACCGTGAAGAACCAGGTAAATTCTTCACGGTTTGGTCGTTTTGATATCCGGTTTTATATGTGTTATCATTCCATCTAAATCAGTCAAGTGAAATTGTGTTTGCGGCTCGCTTTTAAGTAGATTTTTCTGCATTAATTCAAAGTAGTTTATCCTCTTCAATGGGTCGTAAGGAAGGATAGGGAATGTTTTATTCTCTTTCACATACTGATCAACTGCTCTTTGAACCAAATCCATTTCATAGGCAATCAATTTTTCGTTCTCCGTAAATAAATCATAGGTCTCTTTTGACATATAAAATTTTTCGGATGGCAACCCCCCAAGAATATGGGCAAGCTGATTGAAATCAATCTCATTGTCTTCCTTAACAAGGATGGTTCGGTAAACCCCTTTCGGTAATTGATCTGTAAAGGTTCGTATCGCCTTTCGGACTTGGTCTACGGTTAAATCAATAATTGGATAGTTACGGTGCTTATCTGTATTAGTTTTATTCTGCTTAAAAAAATTAAACTTCTTCATGATAAAAGTTTAACCTCCATTCTTTAAATTAGGTAAACAAATCCATGAAGCAATTCGTTGCATTTGTCCTATATTATTATAACATATACTGATTCTATTACTTTAAATATTCGGACAATAACTGCCCAAAAAAGCCCCCGCATACTAATACGGGGGCTTATCATCTTTTAATTCATGATTAGTTCCTTAAATGAAATTTGTAATTCATTTACTTCGTCTATAGATAAATTGGTTTCCGTATCATTGAAAAACCAAGCATCATTTTCTTCGAAATAAAAGGTAACACCATTTATCTCTTTTGTATATTTTGCGTTTGTTGGTGATTCTATTGAAAATCCAAGACTATATCCTTTATGCTTTTCTCCAAAACCAGCGTATTGTGGAAACATTCGAATGCTGAATGGTTTATCAAACTCAAATTCTGTTGCAAACCAGGAATAGGCTTTTTCATCAATTGAAATATTCATATTTACACCAACCTTTTTTATGGTTATTAATAATTGGAATAGGATAAAGTAAAGATAATATCCCTGTACAAATAGGGTAAACGTTTTTATATCATATTCCTAGTGATAATCTTCACACCAAACCAAAGATAGAAGGTTTGTTAAAAAAATTTCAAAATTTTGATTAAAATTTGCCCTTTTTTATAAGTCTTCTTAATTTGTAACATTTATACTTTCTTTGTAGTGTTAAAATGAAATAACTAACTTAAAGGAGTTTTTTCAATGGAACAGAAGCTAGAAAATTTAACAGACAATGTAAATGATATAAAAAATTTAATTCATACATTTAATAAAACATTAGAAAAAATCGAAAACAGACTCGCTCGATTAGAGAAGGTTGACAGCATTGAACATCGTGTTGCGGTCAATCAAATTGACTTGTCTGATATTAAAGAGGCGCTTGATCGGATAGAAGGGGTTCAATCTTCCATTGTTAAAGAGATTCAGCAGGTGAAAAGTCAGGGGACCAGTCAGGATATCCATCAAATCAATCGACGCCTTGATTCACACCTTGTAAAATTGGCCAAAGCAGAAGAAGAAATTATTATGTTAAAAACAAAATAGAGAACAAAAAAGACCATTTCCGTTAAAGAAATGGTCTTTCTATTATTATTGTCTCGAACTTTCTCCGATTATGAGAGTACTTCTGTCTCGGAAATCGGAATGTTAGAGATAGATTCTTCTACTGCATTACTTTTTTTTATAATTTCAATATATTTAATATGGTGCTCTTCCATTTCAATGATTTTGAATGTATATGCTTCGTAGGAAAT
>JAUZQA010000216.1 GCA_030705665.1 Bacillota bacterium | reverse complement strand
TTGACTTATAAGCTAAGTTTTTCACTTGAAGCACAGGTTTCTCTTGTTTTTTAACATTTCGTTCTATCCATTTAAATGACTTACCTGCTTCTGCCCCCATCATACTTCCAACCACTTTTTCCATTGTGAGATTGCTGCACTGATCCGTTAAAATAGTGCGCCCGTCTTTAAGTACTGTTATCCTATCGCAAATTTTAAAGATTTCAGTCATTCGATGTGAAATATATACAATAGATATTCCGTTTTGTTTAAGTTGATTAACAAGTTTGAATAATGAATCCGTTTCAGATTCAGATAGAGAAGATGTTGGTTCATCCATGATTAGAATTTTGGCATTTTTTGATAGCGCTTTAGCAATTTCAACCATTTGCCAGTATCCAACACCTAAAGAGTCGACTCTATCATTCACATTGATTTTTACATTCAATTTTTCCAGAATAGTCTCTGCGGCTCGAATGCATTCCTTATCATTGATGAACGTTTTTGCCGAACGGGCTTCTCTGGTTAAAAAAATGTTTTGCGCTACCGTTAAAGTAGGAATTAAACTAAATTCCTGAAAAATCATCGCTACTCCATTTCTTTCTGCATCATGAGTAGAGTTAATATCAACCTCCTTGTGATTAATTTGGATTGTTCCTTGATCTTTTGTATATACGCCGGTTAATATTTTCATTAAAGTTGATTTACCCGCTCCATTGCCTCCACAGATAGCATGGACTTCTCCTTTTCGAACAGAAAAATTAGTTCCTTTTAGAACTGGGACTCCGTTAAAAGATTTTTCGATATTCTTCATTTGTAAAACATAGTCTTCACTCATCGGCTCACCTCCAATAATGTCTTGATACTATTGCAGTAGAAACATTTTACAGCATCGACACTCCTAACCATCTTTGCTCATTTTTTCCCTTCTTAGCTCTACAATTGAATTGTAATCGATTACAAAGTTTCTGTCTAATTGACTTCAGTCCATAATTTCGTCTGCTTGAAATCACTTTCTTTTTATTCAGGCTACCTAATTTTCCATTCAGACAAAAAATGCACAATTTTTAAAAAATTTTCGAGTAGGGAAAGTCTTCTTAAGTTAACTACAGACCCTAAATTCTGAAAGTTATTTCTTTTCCGCGGTACTGGTATAACCCACACTTATCAGTAAATATTCGCTTATATGATAGTAAGACCCTTCCATCTACAATTCCCACAGGGGCTTATCTATTTGTCCTTTTGGTTCAGCCGATGCGGCCAAAAAAGAGGTCCTGTAAAATGGGACCTCACAAGGATTTATTTTTTTGTAGTTCTGCTAACTTAGTCTTCGAAACTTTTGCTGTATCATTGTAATTTTTAAAATGAGCTACATAAGTTTGACCAGCCACTTCGATCTTGTATAAATATTGCATATTAATAATATACGACCTGTGGGATGATACAAACCGTGAATCAAGGATTTCTTCAAGATTGGTTAAAGCTTCATTGAACTCTATATTTTGATTCAAAGTGTGAATGACCGATTTGCGTTCTGCCTTTTTAATAAAAATGATGTCATCTAAAGGTATAAAAAAGTATTGATTATTCTGTTTAACCATCAAATCCTTTTTAATTGGCGGCTGCTGAATCAAAACAGTCCGATTCTGAAAAGCGGACGCACGCTCTAAAGCTGCAAACAGCCTGTACCGTTCAATAGGTTTAATAATGTAATCGATTGCTTGCACCCCGAAAGCTTCCAAAGCATATTTATCATTGCCGGTGATGAAGATTACTTGTAAAGAAGGCACAATTTTTTTGCAAGTTTTCACTGCTTTCATTCCATCCAATAACGGCATATTGATATCTACTAGTGCAACGTCGGGTTTTTCCATGACTACTTTGTTGATTAATTCCTCACCATTTACTGCTTCTCCGATAATTTGATAGTTAGGCATGTATTTAACCATTTGCCTCAGCAATTTTCTAGAAGCCGCATTATCATCTGCAATCAATATTCTCATCGTCATCCCTCATGTAGTTCGTTTGATGTTTTACATCTATAACTTTTCGAAAAAATGTTTTATCTAATTTAACTGAACCATATAATGCTCGTACGATAGTTACTTACTCGTAGAAGATAGTTGCACTGCTCTGGAATAGATGGAAAAGCGTTTTTTCTAAATGATCTATTAAACTAGGTTAATCTAAATATCTCTTTCTGGCATGGCTCACTAATGATGCAGCTCCAATTACTCCTGCATCATTTCCTAACTGGGCCAGTTTTATTTCCGTACTTGTTTTGACTTGTGGAAAGGCAAATTTATGGAAATTTTCTTCTGCGCCTTTTAGTAGCATTTCCCCTGCAGCCGATACTCCCCCGCCTATGACAATGGCTTCAGGGTTTAAAATATTAGCAATGTTGGCGCAAGCTAGTCCTAAATAAAAATAAAATTTATCCACTACGATAGCAGCCAGTCTATCTTCCCGTTTTGCCAGGTCAAATACCGTTTTAGAGGTTACTTCTTGGCCATCATCAATGAACCATTTCAATTCCGATTCGCCAGCAAATTTCTCAGACAAGTCGCGAGCTAATCGGACAATACCTGTTGCACTGGCAACTGTCTCGAGACAGCCGTGATTGCCGCAAGTACACTGATATCCATTCGGATCTACAATAATATGACCAATTTCTCCCGCTGATCCTCTACCATGAATTAAATTCCCTTCTGCAATAACGCCACCGCCAACCCCTGTCCCAAGTGTGATAAAGACAACATTGACACCGCCTTCCCCGGCACCCTTCCAACTCTCGCCTAAAGCTGCTGCATTGGCATCATTATCAATGTAAAAGGGAATGCCAGTTCCAGCTTCAATTAATTCTTTCACCGACTTTAATGTGCTCCAATTTAAATTGTACGCCCCAATAACTGTCCCATTTTCACGATCAACGGTTCCAGGAGAACCCATCCCAATCCCCAGAAAATCATTAGCTGATAATCCATATATATTTAGACGATGATTAATCGATTCGACAATGCTGGGAATGATATTGTTACCTTCATTTCGAATATCTGTCTCGATGCTCCACTTTTGCTGGATTTCCCCTTTTTCAGTCAAAATGGCGAATTTAACAGTTGTTCCACCTAAATCTATACCTATTAATTTTCTCATTTTACCCCCGCCTTATAAACTAATTGCAGGCATGAAGCGCCCTGTATCATAAAAACTATATCTAAAAAAAGGAACATTCGTTGCTTCAAGCAAGCTCCGAAAGTCCCTCAGTTGGTCTTTAATCCTTCGCATCATGAACAGAGACTGGAAACAGTGGTTAAATGACAAATTGTCTCATATAACGATAGCTTAATTCCATTGAATTTTTTATCTTTTCTGCCGTTCCTTCAAATGCTTTATCTTCAATTTCAATGCACGTATATCCATCGTAACCAATATCTGTCAAAGCAGAAACATATTTACCCCAATCTACATCGCCCAGTCCAGGAAGTTTAGGTGACATATATTCCAGCGGGTAAGCCATAATGCCCACTTCATTCAGTTTTTCAGGGTAAAGCTTAATATCTTTATAATGTACATGAAAAATTTTATCCTTAAATTCGTAAAGTGGACGGATATAATCAATATGCTGCCAGACAAAATGGGATGGGTCATAGTTTAAGCCGAGATTGTCACTTGGGATAATCTCAAACATTTTTCTCCAAATGGCTGGTGTTGTGGCTAAGTTTTGTCCCCCTGGCCACTGGTCAACAGTGAATAACATTGGGCAGTTTTCAATGGCAATCCGTACACTGTATTCTTCAGCGAGGGCCACAATCG
Organism: Bacillota bacterium; assembly: GCA_030705665.1. The sequence continues at coordinate 3,407 of JAUZQA010000216.1, read as the reverse complement.
GTTGCCACACTTCTGCAAATATTTCAAGGTTTTCCTCAACCGTTTTATCCTGCACTCTTCCTATAAAAGTGGTTACAGTATTTACACCTAATTTTGGTGCGGTTCGGATCATGTTTTTTAAATGCTCGACATATTTTGTCCGATTTTCAAGATCAGGGTCGAGCGTATTAGGATAATAAGCGAGGGCTGAGATTTCAACACCCTTCTGTTTACAATAATCTCTAATATATTCAATTTGGTCATCAGAAAGTTCTTCAATATCAATATGTGTAATACCCGCATAACGCCTGGCGGCCTTTTCTTTTGGCCAGCAGGCAACCTCTACACACTCATATCCAAGTTCTGCTGCTGTATCAATAACTTCTTCAAACGTAGAATCCCCAAGAATAGCGCTTACAAATCCCAGTTTCATAGATAGATTATCTCCTTTACGGTAATGGTTTTAATATATTTGCGTAAATTTTTCTCTATGTTGCTATTGTAGCGCTTTCCTATTAAAATAGTCAATACTTTAACTTTACTTTTAGTAAATTTCTTATTGTCCTAACTACTCATTTAATGGGATAATATATAATAAGGAAAATTGTAATACTATACTGTTAAGAAAATTTTTCTATATTTTTTTATACGGATATCAAGTAAGGATGGTAATAGAAATGGCAACGATTAATGATATTGCAAAAATGGCGGGTGTTTCTGCTGCAACCGTATCCCATGTTGTCAACAAAACAAGATACGTTAGCCCGGAATTGGCCAAACGAGTAGAAGATGCCATTAACTCATTAGAATTCCCGCCAAACTTTGTTATAAAGAAAGGCAAGGCTTCGGCACCCGTTACTACAGAACAGCAATATGTTGTGCTGATTGCCGGTGACACACATACCCCTTTTCACCTGGAGGCAGAGAAGCAAATTGAAAAAACGATCAATGCGGCTGGCTATTCTTTGATTACTGTTAGGCCAACAAACGAAAAACAAAAGCTTGATTTATATTCACAACTTCTTTTATCTCAGCCCAACGCCCTGGGCGTTATTGCTTTTGTAGATAAATCGGATGACCCAATCATAAAATTACTTAAACGTACTAAGATTCCTATTATTCTTGTCGGAAAAATGCTGGATGGAGTCGGAGCCGATGTCATTCTATCCGATAATTTAAAAGGCGCCTACATGGCCGCCAACCATTTAATTAAGAGCGGCCACGAGAACATTGCACTCCTATGCGAAGATCCAAACTCTCAAGCTAATATCGAACGAATTAATGGTTTTAAACAGGCACTTGAAGATAATAGCATTCGTTATAACCCGGAATATATTATCAGCGGTTTAGCTAACGAGAACTTTATTTTCACTAAACTAAAGGAGCTGCTTTTAGGCGAAAATCCTCCGACTGCGATTTTCGCGGCCAACTACAATACCCTTTTGGCAGTATTTAAATTTATCAAGGAAAATAATATCCATTGTCCTAAAGATCTGTCCGTTGTCGGTTTTAATGATTTCGAGTGGGCTTCCTTACATACCCCTGCCATCACTACGGTTGCCCAAAACTCGGGAAAAATTGCCGTCGAGGCAGCAGAAGCTCTCCTTGCTCGTATTAACACGGCAGAAAACAGTGATGAGCCAAATTTAAAATTATCTCCCAATGGTGAACATAAAAAAATCGTTGTTCCTACTGAACTTCGCGTCAGGGAATCAACGATCGGCATTGGCAGGGGACCTTTTGGAGAAAAAGCCGCCTCTCCGGAACTTTTACATCTAACTGATGCAGAAAAGAAATTAATTCGGGAAGGAAATTACACCGCAGCTGTATCCTTTCATTATACAGGAAAGGCATGGATGAATTTGCATGAGCAAGGCATCAAAGATGTATTTAATTCTTTGGGAATATCCCTGATCGCCATTACAGATGCCCATTTCGATCCTGTACTGCAAAGTAAACAGCTCGAGAGTCTGTTATCATTGGAACCTGATATACTTATTAGCATTCCAACAGATAACACGAAGACTTCAAATGCTTTTAAAAAAGTGGCTAAAAGCAAGACAAAACTTGTGTTAATTACAAATGTTCCGAATGGATTAACCCCAAAGGACTATGTTACATGTGTATCTGTCAATGAGCGAAACCATGGGCGCCTTTTGGGCAGAGGCTTAGGGGAATACATGACAAAACATAATAAAACAAAAATCGGCTTAATGAAGTATGGTGCAGAGTTTTATGCCACAAATCAGCGCGATAACGCTGCAGAACAAATTCTGACAGAAGAATACCCTGAACTTAAAGTACGAGGTCAAGTTACTTTCGCTTCCGAAGAAGATGCTTACAAAAAAACCATTGAATTGATGAATCTATACCCAGAGATAGAAGGCATTTATACCTCTTGGGAAGGCCCTGCAGTAAAAACCATGCAGGCTCTCGCTGATATTGACCGTACTGATGTGGCAATTGTAACCTCTGATTTGGAGTTTCCCATTGCTTTAAACATGGCCAAAGGCGGGATGGTAAAAATGATTGGTGCACAATGTCCTTACAAGCAGGGGCAAACATTGGCTTTGGCAGCTGCAAATGCACTAATCGGAAAAAATGTACCGTCTTTCATTGGGTTAGATCCGCTCTTTGTCACAACCGAAAATCTGCTCAAATCATGGGTGGATGTATATCGAGAAGAGCCGCCGGTTGAATTAAAGGAAACATTAAAAGATCATCTTAGATATATTGGATTAACTTAATAGAGTTTTCTAAAAGGACAAAAAGCTTGCAGTTGATTATCTGCAAGCTTTTTTAAATTCGGTGTGAACTCCATTTCATTTAGAATAATAATCTTATAGCTGATATAGCTGTTACTACGATAATTACTAATCGAAAAGGCTTTTCACTGATTTTTTTAATGAAGAAAGCACCCAATATGGCGCCGATAGCGATTGATGGAATCATCATAACAGCGAGTAAAAAAGTTTTATAATGGATATTATGCCAGAACATCGTTTGCATAGGTACCTTTATTAAGTTGATGATAAAGAAAAACCAAGCTGTAGTGCCTAGAAATTTATTTTTATCAAATCCTTTAGCAAGCAGAAACACACTAAAAATGGGTCCCGCAGCATTGCCAATCATCGTTGCAAATCCACTGAGAGCTCCTGTTAAAATATAAAACCACGTACCATTTGGAACCTTGGCTTCCTCTCCCTTTTTTTCCATGTATATTAAAATAATTAAACATAGAATAACACAAATGGAAATAATCCATTTAAATTGTTGATCATTCGTATAATCGCCAACGACAATCCCCAAAACTAAACCAACAACTACCCATGGCAACAGATTTTTTATGTTTTTCCAGTCAGCATGTCTGTGATAATAAATGATGGCAAAAATATCCCCTGCAATTAAGATTGGTAATAAAATTCCTG
>JAUZQA010000215.1 GCA_030705665.1 Bacillota bacterium | reverse complement strand
TGCCGAGGCAACCAAAGTAATCAGGATTAACCAGACACCCACTTTTACGGAAGAAAAGAAATTCCATACCTTATCAATAATTGTTTTATTATACGTCTGTGAGCGGCGGGCACTACCTTCATAGCGCATATCTATTACTTGATTCCCAGTCTCTTCCCCCTGAAGGATCTTCCCGCATGCTTCACAAAAAACCGTGCCATGTGGATTAACATGCCCGCATTCACATTTAACATCATTCATATTCAAAACTCCCCACACATTATGGTTTAATTTGGTTCATTAAATCCTTGACCGTTTCCTCGGTTAATTGACCGGTAAAATATTTTACCACTTTTCCGTTTTTGTCAATTAAAAATGTTGCAGGAAGCGGGTCTATGCCGTAGGCAGCTTGAACTTGACCATCGTTGTCAATTACTATGGGGAAATCGAGATTATGACTCTCAGCAAATTTAGTAACCGCGAGCTTTGATTCACTAACGTTTACGGCCAGTACTTGTACCCCTTCGTCCTTAAATTGATGATACTGGTTGTTTATGTAGGGCATTTCTGTGGCACATGGCTTACACCATGTTCCCCAAAAGTTGAGAAACACACCTTGGCCTTTATAATCTGAAAGCTTATGTTTATGACCCTGCATGTCAGTCAAAACAAAATCTGGTGCCGTTTCACCTACTTTTACTTCAATTTGCTGGTCTTTTGTAAAATTTTGATATAGAGTATAGGCGACAGCTGTACCTAATACAAGTAAAATGATTGTTCTGATCATTAAACGTTGTTTTTTCATATTGCCTCCCCCCTTTGAACCAAAACCATTAAACTCTCCTATACCAATTATTAGCATAAATACAGTGATAACGCACGAATTTATACGTGAATTTTAAGATTTTTTTTGATGCGTTTCCATGGCGAGTGCCCTAAGCTGTTTTACCTCGTGTGGAGTAAGTTCCCTTGCATCGCCTGCTGTTAATCCTGCTAGTGTTAAAAACCCATATCGTTCACGTTTTAATTTTAATACTTCATGCCCAATTGCTTCGAACATTCGGCGAACCTGGCGATTCCGCCCTTCATGAATGGCAATTTCAATAATTGAAGTTTCCTTTTTCTTGTCTAATGAGAGCATTTTCACTTTTGCTGGAGCAGTTTTTCCATCATCAAGCATGATTCCTTTTTCAAGCTTTCGTAAACTTTCTTTAGAGGGAATTCCTTTTGTTTTGGCAACATAGACTTTTTCGATTTCCCCGCGAGGATGCATAAGGATATTTGCAAATTCCCCATCATTTGTCATAATAATTAAACCAGATGTATCGTAATCAAGTCGGCCGACAGGATAAATTCTCTCCTTTATGTTGAGGAAGAAATCTGTTACAACTTTTCTCCCTTTATCATCCTGAACACTTGAAATAACGCCACGAGGTTTATAAAGCAAAAAATATACAGGGATTTCCCTTTCAATAGGAATCTCATTAACTTCAACTTTATCTGCTGACGAAACCTTCGTACCCAGTTCTTTGACTATTTGTCCGTTAACCTTTACCTTTCCTCCGATAATAAGCTCTTCTGCTTTTCTTCTCGATGCAATACCGGCACGGGCTATTACTTTTTGCAATCGTTCCATTTTAAGATCACCTCAATATTTACTTTTACAAATACTTCATATTCTTTCCTAAGAATTATGACATAATTCCTGTTAATTTCAAAGTAACGTATTTAAAAATAAAAAAAGCAAGTCTCCATGGCTATGCCAGTTCGACTTACCTTTGGCCTTTTATTCTTTTCCCAGCTACCTAGCCCCAAACATGAAAGCAACCACTGCAATGGATACCACAATCCCAAAAATATCAGCTAATAAACCAACCTTTAATGCATCGCCCATTTTTTTGATTCCAACTGCCCCAAAATAAACAGTTAAAACATAAAAGGTTGTATCTGTGCTGCCCTGGAGTACAGATACAAGCCTTCCGATAAACGAATCCGGACCATGGACAGCGATTAAATCACTTGTCATTCCCAATGCCGCTGTTCCTGAAATTGGGCGAATCAAGGCGAGCGGAATAATTTCCGCCGGTATCCCTAAATGAGTCATTGCAGGGCGTATCCACTTGGTCAGTACCTCCAATGCTCCTGAAGCACGAAAAACGGAAATTGCCACAAGCATCCCTACTAAGTACGGGATAATAGAAAAAGCAATCTTAATTCCTTCCTTACCTCCCTCTACAAAGCTCTCATATGTTGGGACCTGTTTATACGTCCCATATACGAGAATAAAACCAATTAGAACGGGAATAAAGGCAAGTGATATCAATGATAATAATTCCATTCATCCTCATCCTTTGCGGCTTCTTCTGTAATAAAAGAAACGGTCAATTAAAATAGCACCGACCGCTGATATAATTGTAGCGATTAATGTTGGGACGACAATTTCAGTGGGGGAAGAAGAATGATAGGTCATTCTAATAGCAATGACTGTCGATGGAATAATCGTAATACTCGCTGTATTAATGGCCAAAAACGTTACCATTGACCTGCTGGCAGTTTTTTTTCCGCCGTTTAACTCCTGAAGCTCTTCCATCGCTTTTATACCAAGCGGTGTTGCCGCGTTCCCCAGCCCAAACATGTTTGCAATCATATTTGATAAAATATAACCCATTGCAGGATGATCTGGAGGCACCTCTGGGAAAAGGCGTTTGACAATTGGTCTAAATAATTTGGCAAGTCTTTCAAGAAGTCCTGACTCTTCAGCAATACGCATCATTCCAAGCCAGAAGACGAGGACACTTATAAGACCAATACAAAGGGTAACGGCTTCCCTTGCCCCCACAAAAACCGCTTTATTGATTTCCTCCAATGTGCCATTAGCGATTCCAAAAACAATTCCAATTAACGTCATGATCACCCAGATGTAGTTAACCATTGGTTTTCACACCAAGAATAGTTAGAAATGTATGATTAAAAAAATCCATTAATCCACTCTTGCTTTCTTTTTCACTTTTCTTTTGATAATAAATAGGCATTTCTCTAATCAATTTCCCATCTAAAAACACTTGTGCTTTTCCTACCGGTCCCGATTTTTGTTTTGAGGAATACGCAGCTATTTTATAGTTCACTCGAAAGTTCTTCATTTCTTCTGATGTTGCAGGATAAACAAGAGAATTCCTCAGGTAAAGCTGGCCATTATATTTGCTTTTAGTGCCAAGATCGATTTTCCCCTGTGGAAGTACCTCGGTCATGTCGTATCCTTTAAAGCCATTTTCATACATGGCAATATGGTCATCCCAATCTTTTGAGTCATTGATCGTCACGGCAATTAGATCCATATCACCTTTTTCAGCAGTTGTAACAAGTGTTCTTTTAGCGAGTTTCGTATAACCTGTTTTTCCCCCGGTACAATATTGATACTTAGTCAATAATCGATTTTTATTTTTCCAAACCCTATCCCAGTTTTCTCCGGGATTCGGGGCCCGATAAACCTTCGTTCCCGCAATCTCCCTGTATTGCTTATTGTTCATTGCATATCTGGTTAATACCGCCATGTCGTAGGCTGTTGAATAATGATCTTTTGAATCATCAAGCCCATGAGGATTAGCAAAATGTGTATTAAGCATACCGATTTCTTTTGCTTTTTGATTCATTAGGAAAACAAAGCCATCAACACTCCCACCGACAAACTCTGCAATAGCGACAGCGGCATCATTTCCTGAGCGTAACATTAATCCATAGACTAAATCTTTTAATTTAATTTTTTCACCAGCCTTTAAATAGATGGACGACCCCTCGGTATGCACGGCATTTTCACTTACCGTTACGTATTTATCCATTTTTCCTGATTCAATTGCTAATGTAGCTGTCATTATTTTTGTAATACTTGCAATCCTTCTCTTTGTAAATGCATCTTTCTCATAAAGGATTCGACCTGATTTTTGTTCCATTAATATAGCGCTTTTTGCACTTACGGAAACAGAAGCATTCACCTTTTGAGGAAGGTTTGCCATATATATTCCCATTATAAGAACAAAAATGAATAACACCGAAACCATTCTCATCAGATAACCTCGTCTCCTTGTCCTATTTGTACAAGTTTATGCGAGGTATATTTTGTTATGACAAAAAACAAAAGGGAAACCCATATGGTTTTCTTAGGCTGTCAACACTCGGAACTCTAATAATTTACCGCATTAACATTGTATATTGGTATATATGCTGTTAACATGTCTGTTGATTGGAGCGGAGGGCACTCGACTCCTGCGGGATATAGAGGTCACTGGAGACCCCACAGGCGCCAAAGCGCCGAGGAGGCTCCAGGACCTCCCCGCGGAAAGCGAGTGCCCGGAGCGGAAATCAACAGGCCCATTTGCAGGAACTATCCAATAAATTTAGTAATTAAATTCTAGTAAAATAAAATTGTCGAGAAAATACCCCTTTCTCGACAATCTGGTTTTCTCTTTATACTCTATTAGGCCACTAGAATGGCTGCCATTTTAACTCTCTGGCTCGGTCAAATCGCATTTCTACATCGTTCCAATTAACTACTTTCCACCAATTTTTTATATATTCCTCGCGATTATTTTTATATTGAAGATAATAGGCATGCTCCCACACGTCTAAAACAAGAATTGGAATGGTATCCCATTGTGTCATATTCATATGCTTTTCTGTTTGCAATATCTCTAAATGCCTTGCCCTCGGAGACCAAACTAAAACAGCCCACCCATTGCCTTCGACTTGTTTAGCCGCTTCTGTAAAATGCCGCCGAAAACTAACTAAGTTTCCAAAATATCTTTCAATTTCATGAAGCAACCGGCCAGTAGGGCTTCCTCCCCCATACGGGCTCATATTTTTCCAAAAAATTGTATGCAGATAATGTCCTGATCCATGAAACGATAGTTCCCTTGACCAATGTTTAATAAGTACAAAATTATTATTCTCTCTTGCTGTTTTAAGTTCCAGCTCTGCTTTATTCAGCCCATCGACGTATGCTTTGTGATGCTTCTGGTGATGCAATTCCATAATTTCTTGGGAAATATGGGGTTCTAACGCATCATAGGAATACGTGAGATCTGGCAACGAGTGTCTTCCTGAGGGAACTACTGATTCTTCAATCCAAATATCACCAATGTTTTGCTTTCTTTTAAAATAGTCTTCCAGGTCAGCATGAATTGTTTCTGCTTTAGTCTGTAAGTCAATAAGTTCTTTATTTGACAGCGGAGAGGATACACTCTCGATCAAGCCTGTGAATTGGTCAAGCTTTTCCCACAAATCTGAGTTATCATCAACTTTTTCCGATGAAAGAAAATCTCTCATATCTTTATTCCAATTAAATAACTCAGACACATATTTTTTAAATTGGTCCATACTGCACCTCCGTCCTCGTCTCGGTATTCTCAGAAAAAGGTATGTAAGAGCAGGAAATATATTCATAAAAAAACAAAAAGGTTATTCAAACAAAAAATGCTTGAATAACCTTTTTTAATATTACTTTGACTGAATAATTTTAGTACGGTAATCTGTTTCGTAAAATTCCAGGTCTTCTCTGATTCTTTGAAATTCCCCTTCAAGTCCTTTTACTATTTGTCTAAGACTTTCTGGAACCTCTTTATAGAATTTTATTGAGTTTCTCCCTGTGTAAGCAGATCTGCTATCCTCATACCATGCATCATTTTTCGGTGAGAAAAACTCCATAATACATTGATGATAAATCTTGTATAATGTCTTTTCAGCAGCAGACTTTTGGAAGGGCTCACTGTTTAAAATGATTTTACAAGCATCTAGGCTCTCTTCACTAAAAACAAGGAGCTTACGCAGATTAGATAAAACAACTTTATGATAGGAACGCTCTTCTTCACTTCCTGAATTTAACTGCGAAAGCGTTGTTTCATTTACATAATCTTCGAGTGTTTTGATTGTTGTTGTTAAAAATTCTTCAACTTCTTTTAATTGTGATTCCACAAGAGTATTTCCCACGATTATCTCCCCCAAATGGTTAACTTGAAATTAATTTGGCTGCATGATGAATTCAAGCGGTGAACGAAGCTCATACCCTTTTTTCTGTTGAAGAGAATCAAAAATTTCAGGGAGCTTTTTATAATCAATTTCATTAAAGTATGCAGCAAATTCTGGTTTAGAATTCACATAAAGACGTTTGCGATGACGAAGTTCTGGATTTTTTAACAGACAGACCAAGGCCACGATATCCTTAAAATACACACTATTATCACCATCACCAAATAACGGATCTTGTTTAAAGGGAGTAAACTCATTAAAGATTTCATCAAAATATCTAATATACAGAACATGTAATGTTTTTTCTTTACCATCTTCAACAAAAGTAATTTCACTTCTATTGAAAAAATCCTCTGAAGTATTTGATTTTGCTTTTTCCAATTCATAGCCTTTGCATGAGATGATCTTCAACTTGTTTCCTCTCCTTAAAAAAACAATTTCCAAAACTAAATTCTTACTTTATTTTAACACAAATAAATAACGTTTTTAAACTTCTGAATTAATTGTCTCCTGAAATCTTTCAAAAAATAAATCTGCTTCCGCTTGTACATACTCTTCATTTACCTTTTCTGGCAGTGGCGGCAATTCCTCGATACTCCTTAATCCAAAATAATCAAGAAATTCCTTTGTCGTGCCATATAAGTAAGCCCTTCCTGTCCCCTCGGCCCTGCCAACCTCTTTTATTAGGGCCTTAGCGGTTAATGTTTGCAGCGGCCGTTCCGTTTTTACACCACGTATTTCTTCTATTTCCGCTCTTGTAATCGGCTGCTTATATGCAATAATCGCTAACGTTTCTAATGCCGCCTGCGACAGTGTGGCTGTATTGGGTGAATCGACAAGCCGCTTTAAATAGACAGCATTTTCTTTTTTCGTCACTAATTGATATGTACCTGCCAGTTGTACGATAGTAACTCCTCTATTGGGATCTTGTTCGTATTCACGTTGTAATTTTTCAATCATTTCTTTGACTAGATGTACTTCTACTTCAATCACATCGGCAATTTGCTTTAAGGGTAGCCCTTCATCCCCTGCCGTAAATAGCAGGGACTCTAAAATACTGCTCCAATTAATAATTTCCAACTACTTTTTCTCCTTCCCCAATCGCTTCAACAAAGATTTCACTAAAATTCCCATCCTGTTCGACGTCTATTTCTTTTCTTTTAATTAATTCTAATATAGCTAAAAATGTTACAACTATATGTTCTTTGCTGGGATG
>JAUZQA010000214.1 GCA_030705665.1 Bacillota bacterium | reverse complement strand
TATTATTTAAAAAAACGCTAATCTATATTTGAAACTGTCGAAAAATTATTATATAATTATCAACAAATTGTTCATAGCAAAACGTTGACGGAGAAAAGTATCTTGTACATGACCATTTAGGGAGAAAGTACCTTGACTGAAAGTACTTTTATGGATAGGGCAAGAGAAGTTCACCTCCCGAGTTGGCATCGGGACCATTTCAGCTTTGAAATGTAAAGATGCGCCGGCATATGCCGTTATCCGAATGAAGCGAACACAGCAGTTGTACATAAACGTGTTTAAAAGGGTGGTACCGCGAATAAACCTCGTCCCTTACCAGGGATGGGGTTTTTTTGTCTGTCTAGCTCCAGCGTCCAGCGAGTAGTGTACTTCGCTAAACGGGCGCTTACGCTTTTATGATTTATTCGAACAATATTCGTCAATTGTTAATCCGATATAAGGAGGAAGAAAAATGGAAGAACGATTAAAAGAATTGCAGGAAGAAGCACTTCAAAAAATTTTACTGTCTGTGGACTTAAAAGAGTTAAATGACATCAGGGTTGCCTATCTGGGAAAAAAAGGACCAATTACTGAGGTATTGCGGGGAATGGGCAAGCTTTCCGCTGAAGAGCGTCCAAAAATGGGCGCGCTCGTCAACGAGGTCCGCGAAGTAATCGCTGGGAAAATTGAAGCGAAACAAAAGGAATTGGAAGAAAAAGCTGTCAATGAAAAGCTAGCTTCGGAAACGATCGATGTTACGCTTCCTGGCCGTCCAATTAAGACAGGAAACCATCATCCTCTAACAAAAATCATTGAAGAGATTGAAGATCTTTTTATTGGTATGGGATATGAGGTTGCAGAAGGACCAGAGGTAGAGCAAGATTACTTTAACTTTGAGGCTCTAAATTTACCAAAAAGCCATCCCGCCCGTGATATGCAAGATTCATTTTACATTACTGAAGAAATTTTATTGAGAACACATACATCGCCTGTTCAGGCTCGGACAATGCAGAAGAACCAAGGAAAAGGACCTATTAAAATTATTTGCCCTGGAAAAGTGTATCGCCGCGATAATGATGACGCGACCCATTCCCATCAATTTATGCAAATTGAAGGACTTGTTGTTGGCGAGAATATTCGCATGAGCGATCTAGCAGGGACACTTGAGGTATTTGCTAAGAAAATGTTTGGTAAGGACCGTGAAATTAGATTAAGACCAAGCTTCTTCCCATTCACAGAGCCTTCTGTTGAGATGGATATTTCCTGTAAAATTTGCGGCGGCAAAGGCTGTAATGTGTGTAAAGGCACTGGCTGGATTGAAATTCTTGGTGCAGGGATGGTTCACCCGAACGTTCTTGAAATGGCAGGCTATGATTCGAAAAAATATACTGGCTTTGCCTTCGGTATGGGCCCTGAGCGGATTGCGATGCTTAAATATGGAGTGGATGATATCCGCCATTTCTATACCAATGATGTCCGGTTTTTAAATCAATTTTCTAAACATGAGTAAAAGGAGGAATACGATATGTTCGTTTCATATAAATGGCTTCAAGACTATGTAGATTTATCTGGCGTATCAGCAGAAGAGTTAGCAGAAAAAATTACGAAAAGCGGTATTGAAGTAGAAGGTGTTGAGGTTCTAAATGAAGGCATCCAGGGTGTAGTCATTGGCTATGTTCTTGAATGTGAGGATCACCCAAATTCAGATCATCTTCATAAATGCCTTGTTGATCTTGGAGAGGAAGCTCCTGTCCAAATTATTTGCGGAGCACGGAATGTTGCTAAGGGCCAAAAAGTAGCGGTAGCCAAAGTTGGTGCTGTTTTACCGGGAAATTTTAAAATTAAGCGTGCGAAACTGCGTGGCGAAGAATCCAACGGGATGATTTGTTCACTTCAGGAGCTTGGAATCGAAGGTAAAGTGGTTGCCAAAGAATATTCTGAAGGGATTTTTATTTTTCCAGCAGATGCCGAGGTTGGTTCTGATGCAATGGCTTTATTAAACCGTGATGACCAAGTTTTGGAGTTAGGCTTAACACCAAATCGTGCAGATTGTTTGAGTATGCTGGGAGTTGCCTATGAAGTAGCTGCTATTTTAAACAGAGAAGTGAAATTTCCTGAAACCGATTTGCAGTCTGTTCCTGAAAAAGCTTCGGATTATATCAAAGTAAACGTTGAAGCAAGTGAGGATAATCCATTATATTCAGCTACAGTCATTAAAAATATTAATATCGGACCTTCTCCATTATGGATGCAAACACGGCTAATGTCAGAGGGAATTCGTCCCCATAATAATGTTGTCGATATTACAAATTATATTTTGTTAGAATACGGCCAACCATTGCATGCATTTGATTATGACCGTTTAGGTTCAAAGGAAATTCTTGTTCGCCGTGCCAAAGATGGGGAAACAATTGTCACGCTTGATGACACCAAACGTACGCTTACTTCTGAACATCTTGTGATTACAAACGGTCAAGAGCCAGTTGCTTTAGCTGGTGTAATGGGAGGAGCAAACTCTGAAGTAAGCTCTGAAACAACGACCGTATTACTAGAAGCCGCTTATTTTACTGGCGGTGTGATCCGCAAGGCTTCTAAAGACCACGGTTTAAGAAGTGAAGCAAGCAATCGCTATGAAAAAGGCGTTGACCCTAACCGTGTTCGCTCAGCAGGCGAACGTGCCGCCTCTTTAATGGCAAAATATGCTGGCGGTGAGGTTCTGGATGGCAGAGTAGAGGTTGATACGTTAACGATTGAACCTGCAGTTATCTCCATTACACTTGAAAAAATAAACCGCGTTCTTGGTACCGAAATTACCGCTGCTGAAGTAAAAGAAATTTTTGAACGGCTGCAATTTGCTGTAACTGCTGATCAAGAAATGATTACCGTTACAGTTCCAACGCGCCGCGGCGACATCAAAATTGAAGAGGATTTAATCGAAGAAGTTGCCCGTCTTTATGGATACGACAATATCCCAAAAACACTGCCAATTGGTTCAACGACACCTGGCCGATTAACGGAATATCAGCACAAGCGTCGTGTCGTCCGTCAATTCCTTGAAGGTGCAGGTCTTTATCAGGCGGTAACCTATTCGTTAACAAGCGAAGAAAAGGTATCCCAATATGCGCTCGAAAAAAGGGAAGCAATCCGTCTGGCAATGCCAATGAGTGAAGACCGCAGTATGCTTCGCTTAAGTATTTTGCCACAATTACTTGAAGTAATAAAATATAACAGTGCCCGACAAAATGATAGTTTAGCTGTCTTTGAAACGGGTGCAGTATTCTTAGCAAATGGCAAAGATGTTCAGCCTGAAGAGCAAGAACATTTAGCAGGGGCGATGTCAGGACTTTGGCTGAACCATTCATGGCAGGGAGAGAAAAAGCCAGTAGACTTCTTCGTTATAAAAGGAGTATTAGAAGGGTTATTTGAAAAGCTTGGATTGACCGAGCAAGTAAAATATGAGAAAGCAAGCGTGGAAGGAATGCATCCGGGACGGACTGCTTCCATTCTCCTAAACGGAGAAACAATCGGATTTGTTGGCCAAGTTCACCCAAGTGTGCAAAAAGAGTTGGATATTAAAGATACGCTCGTGTTTGAGCTTTCCTTACAAGCAGTGCTTGAAGCAGCGACTGAACCGTTACAATACACTGCGATTCCAAGATTCCCAAACATTACAAGAGATATTGCGCTTGTAGCAGAAAAGGAAACTGCTTCTGGAACTTTGAAAGAAATTATTCTTTCTGCTGGAGGCCCATTGTTGAAAGAAGCTTATGTTTTTGACTTATATGAGGGTGAGCATATGGAAGCAGGGAAAAAATCCATTGCTTTCTCGTTGAAATACGCAGATCCTGAACGGACATTAACGGATGAAGAAGTAACAAAGGTACATGATAAAGTCCTTAAAGCATTAGCAGAACAAGCTGGAGCTGTTTTAAGAGGATAAACAAAAAAGGCGTTTGGATATTATTCCAGACGCTTTTTTATATGCATTGTATTCCTAAAGTATTTTTAGAATTTTTTGTATATTTGTGATTTGAAACACAGTATTTAAGTTAATAAAGTTGTATATTGTTTTAGGGGTTTCGATTAAATGGTTCAAAGGGGATATGAAAATGAGTGAAAAACAGGAATTACTTGATTTATTGAATGCACTCTTGGAAGCAGAGCGTGCAGGGGTGGAGACAGCGAATCACTTGCTAAAACATTATCCATCAGACGAATTAGACGAACAATATAAACAATTGAAAAAAGACGAGGCATGGAGCTGTGCAGGTCTTCATCAAGCCATTTTGCGTGAAGGGGGAGAACCCAGTACGAAAAAGGGAGATTTTGTTGATAAAGTTGTTAGGCTGGAAACATTAAAAGACAAACTCGTTCTCTTAAACAAAGGACAAGCATGGGTCGCACGTAAAATTGATCAGGCTGTTGCCTTCGGAGTCATGCCTGAGACAGAAGCATTTTTAACAGAAATGAAAAAAGTACATCACACAAATATTGATGAAATGGAAAAATACTTAGTTAGAAAGTAAAAAAAGGGGCCCAGCAGCCCCTTTTTTTACGTACCAGGTTGAATGCCTTATCTGTATTTGCAAAATGAAGCTTTACAAATTGCGGCAAAACTTCACGTCCTTTTTTTAGTATTAACTTGGCCGCTGCCTGGTCAACCTGAGCACCGGCTCCCTTTGGCAGCTTAAAACCGGCTGCCTCACTTAATTTTTCAAAGTATTGTACAAAAGCATATCGGGCTAAAATGGATGCGGCTGCAACAGCAATATGGACCCCTTCCGCTTTTGTACTAAAATAAACATTTTCCTTTACGATTTCCTTCTGCTTTTTTATGTGTTGATAATAAGTACTTTCTTGTACAAATTGATCAATTAAAATGGCTTCAGGCTTTACTGGAGCAATCTTTTTTAAGACATGACCTATGGCTTGATTATGCAACAATGCCTTCATTTTGCCTTGTGACATACCGGATTGCTGCAATTGGTTATACTTTACATTATGCAGGCTCAAGAGGCTATGGGGGACAATATCTTTTATTTGTCTGGCAATGGCCGTAATTTTTTCGTCATTTAAATCCTTTGAGTCTCTGACTCCCAATTCTTTTAAAAGGGGAATATCCTCCTTCCTTACGTAAGCAGCAACAACTGTGATTGGACCAAAAAAGTCTCCGGTTCCGACTTCATCAGAACCAACGGCGGACAAACTTCCAATGTTCGGCGGAAGTTTACTGCTGATAGTTTTATGGATTCCTCCAGCCTTGTCCGCTTTTGCCGGAGCTTGTCCCCATTTATTTGCTTCTTCCTCACTATCGGCACCTTGAAACAAAACTTTACCTGATTTATAAGCTGTAATCACACACGAATTCGTTTTTGCCGAAAACACCCCTCCCTGCGGAACTTTTTCGACAAGTGCCTTCGTATAATATTGTTTCATTTTCATGATTTCTGCCAAATCTCGGATTAATACAACGTTACCCAAGCCTCTTCACCTCAAATTCATTCATTTTTTTCCAATGTTCCTTATTAAAAAGCAATTTTAGTGTTAAAACCTTTTACCAGACTTGACCCCTTTTCGCTTTTCCACTTATGTTGTTCATGTTATGATAGTCTTTAGGATTCTTTTGATTGGAGGCATTTCACGTTGTCAAATCCACAAAAAAGCAGGATATCCGTAGATATTTACGGTCAACAATATATTATTTTAGGTTCGGAAAGCCCGAGTCATATTAGGTTTGTAGCCTCGTTAGTTGACGACAAAATGCGAGAAATTGGTATTAAGAATCCGTCGTTAGATGTGAATAAACTAGCTGTATTAACCGCAGTGAATGCTGTCAATGATTATATAAAAATTAAAGAAGAGCTTGAAAAGCTTCAGGAAGAAATAAAGAGAGAAAAGGGATGATCTAAAAGATGTTAGATATTGCCGTTCTCGTTCTGTTGATCATGGGTTTCTTCATCGGCTTAAAAAGAGGCTTTATCATGCAGCTGATCCATTTAACCGGATTTATTATTGCATATATTGCAGCAAATATATACTATGATGACCTTGCTTCAAAATTACCTTTATGGATTCCCTATCCAAATTTCGGTGAAAATTCAACCTTAAAACTATTAACGAATAGCAGTAATATGGAAGCGGCCTTTTATCGTGCAATTGCATTTATGCTGATCTTTTTCGCTGTCAAGGTGCTTTTGTTAATGGTAGGCCGAATGTTAAGTTTTATTGCTCGTTTACCAGTCTTGAAACAACTTAACGTTTGGGCTGGAGGAATCTTTGGTTTTTGTGAAGTATATTTAATTGTTTTTATCTTACTATATGTTGCTGCTCTAATACCAATGGCTGCACTGCAAAACATTTTAAGCCATTCCATATTAGCGGATGCGATGATTAACCACACCCCTGTCCTGTCCAGCCAAATTAAACAATTATGGATTGAATATGTTGGCCCTGCAACTTCTCTTTAGGCGGAGAAGTTTTTTTAAGGACTTTATCTATAACTAAAAAAATCAAAAAAGAAAAAGCTATCTTTAAAGGCAGGTGGGAAATGTGGAACGTACGAAAAAAGAGCTTGTACGCCTATTAGAGACGATTGCCATTTATTTAGAATTAAAGGGTGAAAACTCTTTTAAAATATCAGCATTCCGAAAAGCTGCTAATGCATTGGAAACAGATGAGCGCAGCTTAACCGAAATTGAAGACTTTACATCGATTCCTGGCATTGGAAAAGGGACAGCAGCAGTGATTACGGAATATATGCAAGAGGGGGCCTCTACCGTCTTAAAAGAACTTAAAGAAGAAGTCCCTCCTGGGCTTATTCCATTATTGCAGCTTCCCGGGCTTGGCGGCAAAAAAATCGCTAAGCTATATCAGTCACTTGGAGTTGAAGATGTTTCAGGTTTAGAGGAAGCATGCCGAGCCGGCAGGGTACAAGCACTTCCTGGGTTTGGAAAGAAAACGGAGGAGAAAATATTAAGTTCGATCCTCCAGGCTGGTAACAGACCCGAAAGGCTGCCGCTTGCCTATATGCTTCCAATAGCTGAAAGAATTGAAGAACAACTGGCTAATATGACAGATATCAATCAATTCTCAAGGGCTGGAAGCTTAAGAAGGATGAGAGAAACAATAAAAGACTTGGATTTTATTATTGCAACTGACCATCCTTCAAGTGTAAGAGCGCAGCTGCTAAGTCTTCCAAATATAAAAAATGTGATCGGGGCTGGTGAGACAAAAGTTTCTGT
>JAUZQA010000213.1 GCA_030705665.1 Bacillota bacterium | reverse complement strand
TCTTTTAGCTTATTCTTGATGGCAGTTTTCTCTTTTTTAGGGGCATGAATCTTTTTCTCGTATATTTTTAATTGATCTATATAATCCTTCATGTCATTGACTTTGGCAATTTGGTGCTGGATATCTTTATAATACATTTCCTTTTCCATATATTGCTCACCAAGCATGTCATTTAAAAAACCATAAATGTAACTTAATGATTTTGCTTTTTTTCGAATTTTATAGAGAATTTTAACTGCTGATTGTGATGTTTTTCCTTTAATTTCAACGGATTGATTGAATTCATTGATAAGTTCGTTAAAACGCTCTTCATATTTTCGTAATGCTTTTTCTTGTATGTATGGCAGGTTATAAGAGTTTAGTTTTTCATTTACAAAATTCTTAAGGTTTGTAACGTAAGAATCATTTATTAGTTTTGGAAGATTCTTAGTTAAGAGTTCGTTCGCGTTTTTTTGTTTTTTTGTAAAAATTTGTACCATCTCTGCATTTACTTTGTTTTCTTCATTTTGTTCGGCAATTTCATCTAGAAGCACATCTGTTTCTTTAATGGTATTAAGAATAAAATGAACTTTTTTAATAGGAAGTAAGAGTGTGTGTTTTTTAGGTAAACCTAAAAAGAGAAGAACAGATTGAATTTTTCTTCCTAGAATCCTTGCCACATTGATATTATTTGGTTCATCAGAATTGAGGCATCTATAACAAGCCTCAGTGTATTCTTTTATTAAATTTTCAATCGATGCGGCCCATAGAGAGGTTCGGTTTCCATCACCAATGCTTAAACACTGTTCACAAATCCACTTTTCTTTAACTTGAAATAATGTAACTGTACTGCCGCAAATACAGCAATCTTTCTCGGAATTTTCCATTCTTGAACCCTCCGCAAAAATAAAAGTTTTATTTTTAAGTATACTATAGAACATTTAAATAATAATGAAAAATAGGTAAATTTTACATATACTTCATACTCTCTTAAAATACAGAATCTATAATAAAAGAAAAAATTAAAAAGGAAGTATATAGTTTGAATTAGCATGTTAGTGCTTTATTTTCTTTTGCCTCATTGAATAATAACAATTGACAGTCGATTTCCGGATCATCCACGTTTCTTTTTGTATAGTGATAGTTTCCTTCATTGTCCTGTTCCCTCGCTTTTACATTATCTGCCAATAGAAATTTTAATATATTATTTATACGATTTTTAGTATTACCGTCAAAAATGGGAAATAATATTTCCACTCGTTTATCCATGTTTCGTGTCATCATGTCGGCAGAAGAAAGATATACCTTTTCCTCTCCATTATGATGGAAACAATATATACGACTATGTTCTAAAAATCTACCAACAATGCTTCTAACACGAATGTTCTCACTCACCCCTTTGATTCCAGGGCGTAAACAGCATATTCCGCGAACAATTAAATCGATTTTAACACCAGCAATTGATGCCTCATATAATTTAATGGTTAATTCCTTATCAGCCAGCGAGTTCATTTTTGCAATGATGCGTCCGTTTCCAAACTTTTTTTGGAAGCTTATTTCGTCATTAATTAATTTTATAAAGTCTTCCCGAATATCAAACGGCGCGACAGATAAATGATGATACTCAGGTTTTTCCGTATAACCGCTTAAATAATTAAAGAAATTAGTAGCATCGATTCCAAATTTTCTTTTTGAGGTAAATAAACCTAAATCCGTATATAACTTCGCTGTTTGATCATTATAATTTCCTGTCCCTAGATGGACGAACCGTTCAATTCGATTATTCTTCCTTCTTACAATAAGGGTAATTTTACTATGTGTCTTTAATTGGTTCATTCCATAAATAACATGGCAACCAGCTTTCTCAAGTTCCTTAGACCATTGCACATTCTTTTGTTCGTCAAAACGTGCTTTTAATTCAACTAACACCGTAACTTGCTTTCCATTTTCAGCTGCTGTTTTTAATGCCTCAATAACCGGGGAATGACCGCTTACTCGATATAAAGTTTGTTTGATTGCTAAGACTTCCGGGTCCTTGGCGGCTTTTAAGATAAAATCTATAAAGGGTTCAAAAGAATCATAAGGATGATGAAGCAAAATATCTTTTTCTGAGATTTTCTCAAATAAATCGATATCTGAAAGAAAATCAAGAGGAGGTTCGGGAATGAGATCACTAAATACCAGGTGGTTAAAACTTTTTTCGAGTTTATTATAAAAATTAAAAAACATGGTTAAATCCAAAGGTCCATCAATTTCATACACATCATTTTCGGTAATTTCTAACTTTTCCTTTAAATAAGTCAAAATTTCATGAGAACAGCCTGCTTGCTGAATTTCAAGCCTTACAGTAGCACCCCATTTCCGTTTTTTTAACTCTTTTTCAATTTCTTTAAGTAAATCATGCGCTTCCTCTTCATCTATTGTTAAATCTGCATTCCTTGTTATTCGAAATGCGGTTACAGATACAATATCATAACCATTAAATAATTTATGGATAAAATAACTAATTAAGTCCTCAAGAAGAATAAAACACCTCTGATCGGTTGATGAGCTTACTTGGACAAATCGCTCTAAAACTGAAGGCACTTCCACAATGGCTGTTTTTACACAATTTTCTTCACAAATCGTTTTATGGGTAAGTACTATCGCAATATTTATACTCTTATTAAGAAGCATGGGGAAAGGATGATAAGCATCAACAGCCATCGGAGTTAAGACGGGAAATATTTGCTCATCAAAATAATCCTCCAAATCCTTTCTTTGTTCAGCAGGTAACTTTTCCACCTTTAGAAATTTGATATTTTCTTCAAGAAGCTTTGGCATAGTTATATTGTTATAGGTGTCATATTGGAGTTGAACTAGATGGTGAGTTCTCTTTGCAATTTCGTTTAATTGCTGATGAGGGGACAGTCCAGCCTTACTATCAGATTTTTTAAATCCTGCTTTTACTTGATCCTTTAATCCGGCAACACGTACCATAAAAAATTCATCAAGATTGGAGCTGAAGATTGCTAGGAATTTTAATCGTTCCATTAAAGGATTACGTTCATCCAGCGCTTCTTCCAAGACACGCTCATTAAAAGCAAGCCAACTAAGTTCTCTGTTGTTAAAATAATTCGGACTAGAGAGTTTAACAGCATTTTTTTCTATTGTTTGCATCTTATTCAACCCTTTTTTCGACAATTGTTCTTATAAAATTATACCATTATTTACAATGTTAGACAAAATATTAATTACACTATTTTGTATATTTAAATTTTTGAGAGAACATTCTGGTAGTCCTGTTAACGAAAGGCGACATTTGGCCGATGTTTATTAAATAAACGAAAAATCTCTATAATAACTTAACTGTGAATTTACACTAAATTTACATAGAATTTACCTTTTAATGGTATCGTCATAATTATCTGGAATAATTAGGATTGTTGATAGTAATAAAGGAGTTGTAAAATCCGTGGCAATAACGAATAAAGACAGCAAAATAAACTTGGGGTCCCCATTGTTTTATAATAATCGTGAATTAAGCTGGCTGTCTTTTAATCAGAGAGTTTTAGAGGAAGCGATGGATAAACGTAACGCTTTAGTTGAACGATTTAAATTTTTGGCCATTTTCAGCTCAAACTTAGATGAGTTTTTCATGGTACGGGTAGCTGGATTATTAGACCAGATAAAGGCTGGCTATAACAGGCCTGAAAATAAAGCTGGATTAACCCCAAAAGAACAAGTTTCTGCCATTTCCAGCATTACACGCAAGCTGGTTGAAAAGCAAGATTACACGTATTTCCATTTTCTAACTCCGCTATTAAACAAAGAAGGAGTTAAAATTGTTCAATTTTCCCAACTTAATTCTACTGAACGATCTTTTTTTGAGAACTATTTTGATGAACAACTTTTCCCTGTTTTAACTCCTATGGCAATTGACGCGTGTCGTCCATTTCCAATGCTATTAAATAAGTCATTAAATTTGGCTATTGTTATGGAAGATAATGGCGAAGAAAAGGCAATGCCATTTCCTTTCAAGGGGAAATTAGCGATTGTCCAAGTTCCATCTGTCGTCAGCCGCTTTATCGAGCTGCCTGCAGAAGCTGAAGAAAGAGTCTTTGTCCTGTTAGAAGAAGTGATTACACATTTTATGCATAAATTATTCAAGGGGCAAATAATTAAATCTGTAACTCCTTTTCGCATTACGCGAAATGCTGATTTAACAATTCATGAGGATGGAGCAGATGACTTATTACATGAAATTGAAGAAGAGCTTAAAAAGCGCAAATGGGGTGCAAGTGTAAGACTTGAAGTCCAGTCTAATTGTTATGACGAGCAAGTGATTAACTATTTAATAGAGGAATTGGAAATCGAAAGTAGAGATGTATATTTTGTTCAATCACCACTTGATTTAACATTTCTCTTCTCATTTTGCAAAACGATTCGATCCACACATGAACATTTAGTTCAAGAATCACATATCCCACAACCTCCTCAAGACTTAAAAAATGGGGAAGATGTTTTTACTAAAACCCTTAAGGAAGATATCTTACTTCATCACCCATACGAATCATTTGAGCCTGTTGTCCAATTTATTTCTCAGGCTGCCGATGATCCGGACGTACTGGCAATTAAACAGACTCTTTATCGCGTAAGCGGTGATTCACCTATTATTAAAAGTCTGAAACAAGCTGCAGAAAACGGAAAACAAGTGACTGTTTTAGTAGAATTGAAAGCCCGTTTTGATGAGGAAAACAATGTACAGTGGGCTAAGGAATTGGAAAAAGCAGGCTGCCATGTGATTTATGGAATGACACATTTAAAAACTCATAGTAAAATCACTCTTGTTGTACGACGTAAACAAGGAAAAATTGAACGTTTTGTTCATCTGGGAACTGGGAATTACAATGATGCCACTGCAAAGCTATATACAGACATAGGGCTGATCACCACAAATCGTTATATTGGCATCGATGCCACCAATTTTTTTAACTACTTAAGCGGTCATATGGAAATGCCGGAATATCATCATCTTTTTGTGTCTCCATTTAATATAAGGAGTGCATTCCTTGACTTAATTAATCAGGAAATAGCTTATCATAAAGAAAATGGGAATGGCCATATCATTGCAAAAATGAATTCACTGACTGATAAGCAGATTATTATGAAGTTGTATGAAGCATCGGTCGCAGGAGTAAAAATTGAATTAATCGTAAGAGGAATTTGTTGTTTACGTCCCGGGATAAAAGACGTAAGTGAAAATATTTCTGTAAGAAGTATCGTTGGACTGTTTTTAGAACACTCGAGAATTTACTATTTTCATCATAATGGGGAGGAGAATCTATTCTTATCTTCGGCCGACTTGATGACTCGAAACATGGAAGATCGTGTTGAAATCCTTTTCCCAGTCCTTAAAAGTCATTTGAAGAAACGAGTTAAAGATTGGCTAAGGATCATGTTAAGTGATAACGTTAAGGCGCGTGAACAAAATTCTTTTGGGGAATATCAATATGTAGAAATGGCTAACGAAGAAGCTGAAATAGATAGTCAATATATGTTTTGTGAATTATCTAACAATTCAGTAAATGATTGACCCTTTACCTTTTGAACCAAAAAAAAACGATTCTTTCCTAGGAAAGAACCGTTTTTTATTTACAGAATGAGCATTCCAACTAAACCGCTTAAAATTCCTAAGACCACTACAGATCCTGCGACAAAGAACAATACCTTTTTAGGGAAAGATCTAGCCACAATAATTAAGGATGGAAGGCTGATCGATGGCAGTGTAATTAACAATGCTGCAGCCGGTCCTCCACCAAGACCAAAGGACATAAATGTTTGAATGATTGGAATTTCGGCAGCAGTTGGAATAACGAATAGCATCCCCGCGATGGCAAAACCGATGACAGCAATTAAACTATTAGCTGCCGTCTCACCGATGTGCGGGAACAACCAAACACGAACGGCTCCCATAAGTAGGACAGAAAGCACATAAGCAGGCACAATATACATGATCATGCTTCCCAGGGATTTCATCCATCTTGAAACAAATGAGCCGGATTCCCCTGCCTCTGCTTTTTCGATAATTTTATCGATATCAACCGGCTTCACTTCAGGTGCGAAACGATTGGCAAGATAACTTACCCCAAACGTTAAAATAATACCAAAGATCAAACGGAGAAGCGTAAACTTCCATGATAAAACGAAAGTCATAAAAATCAATGTTGCAGGATTAATCGTTGGATTTCCTAACCAAAATGCAAGGGTCGCACCAACAGAAACATTCTTTTTACGTAAACCGACTGCCATTGGAGCGGCACAGCATGTGCACATCATGCCAGGAATCGCTGCAAGCCCGGCAACGGCTGTACTGCCAAACGAAGTTTTTCCTAGAACTTTTAACAACCAATTGGTTGGCAGCAATACTTGCAGCAACGAACCTAGTAGGATTCCGAGTATAGCTGCTTTCCAAACAGCGGTAAAATAGGTGAGGGCATAGGCCCATGCACTAGACCAAGAAGCGGCTGGTAAATTTGTTTTGTCACCTAATATCGATTTTCCAATCGTGTGGGTAGTAGCAGCAAGAATAGATTTATTGTAATATGGAAACCATTTTACATACCATAATCCAGCTGCCGCAATAATTAAAAACAGAGCGGCAAACAATGCTGTTTTTTTTGAATTAGACCGTGTTGCTGATAAAGAAGTATTAAGTTGAGCCACTTTGTTAACCCCCTAAAATATATTTTTTTGAAGTGGTTCCAAATAAAAAATGTGTAAAAAAAAAACAAATGGTTGGCAATTAAATTAGCATTTGTCCTTTGTCTAGAAAATCCACAAATTCTCGAATGATCGGACGGTTTTCTGACTCGGAAAGTGTGGAAAAGTAAAAGTTTCGTTTATACGGTTGTAATGTTTCAATCATTCTGATCCGATTTGCCTTCACGGCCGGCACTGCCGCAAGTTTTGAAATGAAACTGACACCCAAGCCAGCCTCCACTGCTGAAATGACTGCCTCGCTGCTGCCAATCGATAAAGATGAATTGAAGTCAGCAAGCGTACATCCATGTAATCCCAGACATTCCTCCATTTCTTTTCTAGTACCTGAACCCTCTTCCCTTAAGACCAAGTCATATTTTTTTAAAAGGTTAAAATCCAAATTACTTGATTGAGAGATTTCATGCTCGACAGGAACAATCAAGACAAGGGAATCGGAGGCAACTTCCTTTGTGAACATTTTGGCTGATGGTTGATGTAATCCGAGA
>JAUZQA010000212.1 GCA_030705665.1 Bacillota bacterium | reverse complement strand
TTCGTTTGCAAAATCAAGGCATGTTACCTGAAGCTGCATATCAGATGGTCCATGATGAAATAGCAAAAGATGGGAATGCCCGTCTTAATCTTGCAACATTCGTCACCACCTGGATGGAATCAACTACAAACCGCTTATATGCTGAAGCTTATAATAAGAACCTGATTGACAAGGATGAATATCCGAAGACAGCAGCGATAGAGGAACGATGCATACGCATTTTAGCCGAACTTTGGCATTCGCCCAGCCCGCAAACTACGATGGGGGTTTCGACTGCAGGATCGTCGGAAGGTTGCATGCTTGGAGGACTTGCCTTAAAGCGGAACTGGCAAAACGCACGCAGGAAACAAGGAAAGTCCATTGATCGGCCAAATATTGTCTTTAGTTCCGCCGTACAGGTCGTTTGGAAAAAATTCGCCAACTATTGGGACGTTGAACCGCGTTTTGTGAATATTACTCCTGATCACCCTTATCTGAATCCGAATGGTGTACTCACTGCGGTAGACGAAAATACAATTGGTGTGGTGCCGACTTTTGGTGTGACCTATACAGGTCTTTACGAACCAGTTGCCGCTATCGCTAAAGCCCTGGACGAGCTGCAGACAAGAACGGGCCTTGATATTCCGATCCATGTAGATGCTGCTTCAGGCGGTTTTGTTGCACCATTTCTTCAACCGGACTTAGTTTGGGATTTTCGGCTGCCCCGGGTGAAGTCCATTAATGTTTCCGGACATAAATATGGATTGGTATACCCTGGAATTGGCTGGATCATTTGGCGTGAAGCGAAAGATCTCCCTGAAGATCTGATTTTTCGAGTGTCCTATTTAGGTGGGAACATGCCGACGTTTGGTCTGAATTTCTCTCGGTCCAGTGCACAAGTTCTCCTGCAATACTATAACTTTCTCCGTTTAGGAAAAGACGGATATTATCAGGTTCAAAAAGCTTCTCAAGCAGTTGCTCAATTCCTGAGCAAAGCGATTCAAGATATGGGGCCGTTTCAACTATTTACGGATGGTTCAGATATTCCCGTATTATCATGGAGATTAAAAGAAGGATATACCACAAAGTGGAACCTTTATGATTTGTCTCGCCAATTGCGTACCTTTGGCTGGCAAGTGCCTGCCTATCCGCTACCACCTAACATGGAAAATATAACGATAATGCGAGTTGTTGTTCGCAATGGATTTTCGATGGAATTGGCCCAATTTTTCTTAATGAACCTTCTGCATGCTGTATCCTTTTTGGATTCCACAGATGGACCGATCTATCACACGAAGGGAGAACATAGTTTTCACCATTAATGTAGCTGCTAAAGTTATTAGTTAAGCTCATGATGAATGTTCATGTAATGAATATGTAACATTCTATTAAAGGTCTATTAAAATGTCATTGTTAGAATAGACGAGGAAATCGGTAATCTTTCATTAATAAATAAAAATAGACCGGAGAAAAGGGGAACAAGGGAAAACGATGACAACGAAGACACTTACGTACCTCGCCATGAATACAACATTTGAACTCAGGTTGGATTCCAAACATGAAATTTCGACCGATTTTTTCACTAAGGTCATTTCGGAGACGGAACGTCTGGAACAAATCATGTCCCGATTCCGCGAAACGAGCGAGCTGACATCCTTGAACCGCAATCTGAACCATTGGAATCCCGTTTCCGAAACGATGTATGACGTTTTACGAAAAACGGAAAAGAAATGGGCGGAGTCAAATGGCGCTTTCGATCCAAGGGTTCTCGCCTATTTGGATCGATTAGGTTACTCAGGTGCAGAAGTCGCACCTTCGTCTTCGAGCGATAGTGTGCTGTTCGACTGGAAGGCTGATGGGAAAGTGAAATTCTCTGCTCCGATCGACCTTGGCGGCATCGGAAAAGGCTATACGGCTGATTACTTAGCCACCTTGATCGAACAGGAATTCCAAGATGACTTGACTGGGTATATCATCAACGCCGGCGGAGATATGATCGTTTGCGGAACGCAAGAGGATGGCAGTGCTTGGAATGTTGGAGTGGAAGATCCCATTCATGCTTCGAATGATTTGGCGCTGGTTTTGAGCCTATCCGGTGAAAAAACTGCCATTTGTACAAGTTCCACATGGAAAAGGAGATGGGAACGTGAAAACCGAACTTTCCATCACTTGATCAATCCGTGGACGAAGCTGCCGTATCAAGGGAACATGGTGAGTGTGACGGCCTTTGCGGAAAGCTGTGTAGATGCGGAAGTGTATACCAAATCCTTGTTCATCCAAGATGAACAGAAAGACATACACCTCCCTTACCTGCCACACCTTTTGATCAATGACAAAAAAGAGATTTTCTGTTCGAACGAAATCGCTACAACTATAATTTGGACTTTTTCTGATTTTCATAGAAAGGAGAATGTTTTTCATGCTGTTTATGACTAAAAAACGTACCATTTTACTATTGTTTACATTGATTTTCTTTGTCTGCACTTACGTAACCGTTCATTCTTATTTGAAAAAAAATCAGCCAGCCACCTATCCAGCTATTTCTGATGTTCAAATAAAAAAACAAGCGGATTCCGCAGCAGGACAAATTCAAAAACTACAAAGCAATTTGGTGGAAGCAACTAAAGCGAAGAATGAAATCGATCATCAATACTCCAGCCTAGTTGCTCAAAAAAATACATTATTACAAAAAAAAGGTGGAAATAATGAATAAAGTTTGGAAAAAATCAGCCATTGGAATTCTTTGTGCTGGTGGTTTATACGCAGGCGTCCTTTATAATGTCCAAGACCAGGTAAGTGCTGCCGATAATCAAAAAAATGCCTATATGCAAAAAGTTCAAGAACGAAACCATTTAATCAAAAAACTAAATGACTATAATCAAAAATTATATCAATTACAACTCACTTACGCTCAAACGGTAAATGATACAAATCAGAAAAACCAACAAATTAATACGCTTAATTCAGAAATCGCTCAAATTAAAAACCAGATTGCAGCGGTGTCGGTTCGTTCTTCTTCCAATAGTTCAGCCAATACAAGTGCTGCAGCCATTCAGGCGCCAACAGCAGTTAAGCCAGCAACTCCCGCTCCTGTTGTAACATCAAAGCCTGCGCCAGCACCACCGCCTCCCGTTCAGTCGGTGACAAAAGCATCTTGATAACAAAAAAAATCCCGCTGCTTATACAGCGGAATTTTTTTGTTTTAACGGGACTGTCATTCTCTTTTTTGGCTGTTTCTTTATTGCCCAGTGACGGTAAAAGAACGTACCAAAAGTAAGTAAAGTCGACAACCCATACATGGAGGCAAACGCCAGTGTGTCGGATCCACCAAAGAATCCATGAATGGTGACGAAAAACCAAATGGCGATTGAAATTCGGTGAATATCAATCCATTTTTTAAAGTGCTTCCTGATGGATGCAGTGAACCCAATCAGGACAAGGAAATAAAGCCCGAATGCCCCTGCCAAATAGGGATAAGGATGTACCAAGGCATGGATTGGAAACCACATTTGTTTAAAGGTTACCCCGGATTTTGGGTCGATCACCGTAAAGATGAGATGCATGACAACTAGCGTATAAGTTGCAGCTATCAATGCCTGGTGCCATGGCAAAAGATATTTCGACATTTTCCATCTATCCTTATTCCTTGGATTGCTGAGCAGGTTCCCAAGGATGATCACGAAAGTCAAGACGATGTAGGAAACAATGGCGGATGATCGGCTGATGATCCAATATTTTTGGTTTTGAACAATCGGATTATGCTCAAGGAACAACAAACCGACAAGTGTGAATATAATGATCGAAGCCACGATCAGTAGCAAAAATTTAACTGAAGCATTTTTTTCCATATTCACTTATTTAACACTCCCTTTTACCGAACTCCGCTCCATTGTAACAGTGTTGTTTTAATTCTCTCTTAGATTTTTGTTACATTTATATTACCAAGCCGGGAAGGCTCTTAAACTCAATTGCTTGTTAAAAATACTTTCCCTTTCGTTATTTTAGAAGATTCAACAGCAGCCACAGCCTTTTTTACATCCGTTAGGTCAAACTTAGAATCTACCATCATCAAGCGTAATTTTTTATCTGCTACCAACTTTATTAAATGATTAAAAGTTTCTTGCCATTTTTCTACCGAAACAGTTTTATTCCAATTCCGTAAATGAAATATGTTCGCATTCACTTTTGCTTGATTTACAATATCTGCCCAGTTTACTTGTATCCCTGATAAAAGACCAATAGTTATAAAATTCCCATTAGGGTGGACACTAAAAGCCAAGTCGTTTCCAGACGAACCTCCAACGGAATCAATAGCAGCATCTGCGCCCATCCCATTTGTTATTTCCATAACTGTTTCATAAAGTGAAGCTTTAGAGGTATCGATCACATAAGAAGCACCGAGATGAAGTAAATCTTCTGTATATTTATTATTTCTAGTCACTGCAATCAATCGAAAACCCAAAATCTTTGATAATTGAGCAAAAATATGCCCAATCGAAGAACCACATGCGTTAACCAATAAAAAATCATTTGGTCTTAATTTTAAAACTTCCGTACAAACCACCCATGCTGTAACGGGATTAATATACATTTGGGATGCCGTAAAATCATCAATAGAATCAGGGATAGGAACTGCCAATTCTGCCGATGTCTTTACAAATTCCTGCCATGTCCCTTCCCCTCGCAAAGGTAAAACTCGTTTGCCAATAAGTTTTTTTGAAACGAAAGTACCTACATCTTCTACAACACCAACACCTTCATAACCAGGGATATTAGGTAAAGAAATTCGATGGGAATACGACCCTCTTATTGGAATTAAATCAGAGGGATTAATCGGTCGTGTCAGCATTCGAACAAGAACTTCATTTTCCTTTGGTGATTCAACACGTTTATATTCCATTTTTAACACTTCTTTTGGATTACCGAATTCAGTGAATTTAATGCATTTTGCATTCAAAACGATAAGGCTCCTTCATCTAAATTTAAATACAATAATTATAGCATCTATAACAAAACTACTCGTTTATCTTTCTAATTGATTACTATTTTACTAGAAAAAAGCCGCTTATAGCGGCTGTGAATGATCTAATTCCCCAAGATACGTTTTCTATAAGCACTTATTGCAAGGAGATAAGCAACAATGGTAATTCCCAAACACCATGCGAGGGCAATCCAGATATTGTTTCCGACAGATTGATTATTGAGGAGGGCACGGATCGTGTTGACAATAGCTGTCACGGGTTGATTTTCAGCAAAAATACGTACTGGAGTAGGCATAGAGGCAGTTGGGACAAAAGCCGAGCTGACAAAGGGCAAAAAAATCAGAGGATAAGAGAAGGCTGACGCCCCATCCACCGACTTAGCAGAAACGCCTGCAAGGACAGCCAACCAAGTCAAGGCAAGAACTACGAACAAGAGAATTCCAATAACCGCCAGCCAATTAAGGATGCCAGCAGACGAACGAAAGCCCATCACCAAAGCAACCAGTACAATCACAACACTTGAGATAGCATTAGATAGTAACGAAGTTAAAATATGCCCCCAGAGAACAGCACTTTGTGAAATTGGCATCGAGTGGAAGCGTTCAAAAATCCCCTTGGACACATCAATGAAGAGACGATAGGCGGTGTAGGCCACCCCACTCGCAATCGATTGAAGCAAAATTCCTGGCAAGAGGTATTTTACGTAGGAAGCACTTGTACCTGCATGCATCGCTCCACCAAAAACATAGACAAACATGAGCATAAAGGCAATCGGCATCACAGTCACCGTGATAATCGTATCTGCACTACGAAAAATATGCTTCATTGAGCGACTCGTCATAGTTGCAATATCTTGGAATAAATATTTAGGCATTGTTTATCTCTCCTTTCTCACCGGTCAAGTGCAAGTATATTTCTTCGAGTGTTGGTTCTTTTTTGATGTATTCAACTTCCGCCTCAGGCAGCATTGCCTTCAATTCAGCAAGAGGAGCATTCGCGATAAGATTACCTTTGTGAAGAATAGCGATACGATCTGCCAATGCTTCTGCTTCTTCCAAATATTGTGTAGTTAAGAAAATCGTCGCACCATTTTTATTAAGATCACGCACCAATTTCCAAACTTCAAGACGTCCTTTCGGGTCAAGGCCTGTGGTTGGCTCGTCAAGGAAAATCACAGCAGGTTTCCCGATAAAACTCATGGCCAAATCCAAGCGACGCTTCATCCCGCCTGAATAGGTTGAAGTCTTACGGTCTGCAGCTTCTGTCAAATCAAATTTCTCTAGCATTTCTTGAGCAATAACTTTTGGCTGTGACAGATGACGGAGCTTCGCCATCATGATGAGATTTTCACGGCCGGTCAATATTTCATCAATAGCCGTAAATTGACCTGTAAGCGAGATTGATTTTCTCACATCATTCGGATTTTTTATCACATTAAAACCATTGACAACCGCTGTCCCTGCCGTCATTTTTGATAGAGTGGCAAGAATTTTGATCGTGGTTGTTTTTCCTGAACCGTTTTCCCCGAGGAGAGCGAAGATTTCACCTCGTTTTATTTCTAAGTCCACACCTTTCAGGACTTCTTTATCCTTGAAGGATTTGACAAGACCTTTAATTTCAATCATATTTTCAGTCATTTATCATCTTCCTTTCTATCCTCCGGCAAGGAGTATACTCAAACGGTATTTTCGGGTTAGGGTCATTAGTTAGTGTAGGTGCTAGGCGAAAATCCACTAGCTTTTCGCCGTTAGCCACGATTAATCGTATCGTTCAACTTCTTGCGATATTTGTCCTTCCAAGTTTGCTCATCCTTCACTAGCTCGTCGCAGAAAGCAGCCACGTCCACGCCTGTAAGATCAGTTACTTTCTTGCCTTCCGATGCTCCTTCCTCAAGGAGGTCAAGAATGCCACCATAGATCCGACTGCAGTCCTTCCAATCGGTTGGACCACCACCCGCTGTCCACATATACTTTTGCATAGCTTTGTAAGCGTTGAGATACTCACTTGGAAGTGCCTTCGCACGTGCCTCCATCGCCCGCCATTCCCGCTTATCATCCAGACTTCCAATAATTTTTTCAAAAAAACTCATTTTACTTCTCTCCTTTTGATTTTATTCGCTTTGAGTTCGTTAATCTTGCTTGAGACGAACTCCCACTTTTTCCAAAAAACCTCAAGTTGTTCTTGACCTGCTGTGTTGAGTGTGTAAAATTTTCTCGGCGGTCCCATAGTGGATGGCTTTTTCTCCATTTCTACCAGATTGTTTTTCTCTAGT
>JAUZQA010000211.1 GCA_030705665.1 Bacillota bacterium | reverse complement strand
TTATAAATATGTGTGATCGTTTGATGAAGCCAATTACGGTCATCTTCCTCTGGATAATAGCTTCGGTAATGACCCCCGCGGCTATCTGTCCGTTTTAGGGCAGATACAGTAATCAATTCCGCAACCATCACCATAAAGATCCGTTCGATATCATTGATCGAATACGCATCTAATTCTTCTATTTCATTTACTTTAAACTGCGCTAACCAATTTTTTTGTTCTTTCAGCAGTTCTTTGTTTCGGACAATGCCGACATGCCCCATCATTTCGTGTTGAAGTATTGATTTTTTCGGTAAATCCCCTTGTTTCATACTTATTTTGTTCGGTAATTTTATAGGTTCAACAGCTAATGGCTTCATCCTTGCCTGGTTTAACCATTCGGACAGCATTTTCCCTTGATAAAGGCCTTCTAACAATGAATTGCTAGCCAAACGATTGGCACCATGCAGGCCTGTACAGGATGCTTCGCCAATGGCAAACAGTCCGTCAACTGTCGTTCTTCCAATTAAATCTGTCTTGATTCCCCCCATTAAAAAATGGCTGCCGGGAACAACAGGAATCCTCCCCATTGATAAATCCACCCCATTTTCCTTGCAAATCTCGGTAATGGATGGAAACCGTTCGGAAAAATTGGGTATCGAATGAATATCTAAGTAAATCCCTATCCCTTTACTAACAAATTCATAAATTTTTTGAGAAACAACATGTCTTGGTGCCAGATCCTTTAATGGGTGTACACCTTCCATAATCGGGGTGCCATCTTCGGTAACCAGGATCCCGCCCTCGCCTCTTACAGCTTCTGATACCAGCCCCTTTGTTTCTCCATTGCTATATAATAAAGTTGGATGAAATTGGTTAAACTCCATGTCTGCTACTTCCGCCCCTGCCAAGTAAGCCATTGCAATTCCATCACCAGTTACCGTATCTGCGTTGGAGGTATAGGTGTACAACTGCCCACAGCCGCCCGTGGCCAGAACAATGTAATTTCCATAGTAA
Organism: Bacillota bacterium; assembly: GCA_030705665.1. The sequence goes on along the minus strand of JAUZQA010000211.1, from coordinate 6,293 downwards.
ATGTGGATTTCCCCGTTCGGCTTTTTCGTCTTTACACCGATACAACGATTGTCTTTAACAATTAGCTCGTAGGCAAAAACTTCTTCTTCCAGTTGCACGTTATCTTTTAGTTGACTTATCAAATATTCAACCACGTTTTTTCCTGTGGCATCCCCGCCGCTATGGACGATCCTTTTTTCACTATGTGCCCCTTCCATTCCCAGAAGCATTTCACCATTTGAATCCCTATCAAAGACGGGCCCATTTTTAAAAATTTCTCGAATTAGAGCTGGAGCTTCATCAACGATTTTACGAACAGATTCCACATTGTTATGAAACCTTCCGGCTTTTAATGTATCCATGAAATGTTTGGATGGATGATCCTGTTTACCAATAGCGGCCGCAATACCGCCTTGAGCAAGATATGAATTTGCATTTCTCACCTTCGACTTTGTGAGAATCCTCACATTAACATTTTTATTAAGAAAGGCGGCTAATTGTAAAGCTGCAACGCCGCTGCCAACAATCAATACATCATCATAGGTCATTTGATAGCCTCCTATATTTACAGGTGTCTTGACATCTATATTTACATAGAATTAAACTGTTGACAAGTACTTTTCTATCAAAATAATGTTTCGGAGGAGATCATGATCTATTTTGACTTTGCTGCAACAACACCTTTAGATACTGAAGCAGCGGAAATCTATGTGAAAGTTGCAACAGAATACTTTGGAAACTCAAACAGCCTCCATGACATTGGCTCACAAGCAGCTGGATTACTGGAAACTTGCCGAGAAGAACTAGCTAGTTTATTAGGAATTGATCCTGTCGGACTTTATTTTACTAGCGGTGGATCGGAAGGTAATTTTTTGGCTATAGAAGCTCTACTTTCCCATGTAGACATTTCGAAAAATCATATCATAACCAGCATAGCTGAACATTCTTCTATTCATGGAACAATGAAAAGACTAGAAAACGATGGTTATAGAATTACCTATCTGCCTTTTTCACCTGATGGCAGAATTGATCCAGAAACATTAAAGGCTGAACTTACACCTAAAACCGCCTTGGTTGCGATCCAGCATGTAAATTCTGAAATTGGCAGCATTCAGCCGATAGAAGAAGTCTCAGAGATTTGTCGTGCCAACCAGGTTTACTTTCATAGTGATTTTGTCCAATCTTTTGGAAAAATTAATCTAAAAAAGGCTTCTCAGATCGTAAACAGCTTTAGCTTTTCCGGTCATAAAATTTACGGGCCAAAAGGATCTGGCGGAGTATATATTAACCCGCAAATAGGCTGGAGACCGTTTTTCCCAGGAACCACCCATGAAAAAGGCTTTAGGCCTGGAACCGTCAATGTTCCTGCAATCGCAGCAATGACCGCTGCTGCCCAAAAAGTGATTGGCGATGTGGCTGAAGAAGAAGTGAAGTTTTGGAATCTTCGCCAAGCCTTTTTGGTAAAACTTAAACCCATTCAGGATCTTGTTACAATCATCCAAGCACAAGAGGAGCATCAGCTTCCAAGTGTCATTGGAATGAGGATTTCTGGTATTGAAGGGCAGCTATTAATGCTGGAATGTAATCGAGCAGGCTTTGCGATTTCAACAGGAAGTGCCTGCCAAGTGGGTATGCAGACTCCATCAAAAACGATGCAGGCATTAGGAGTCCCAAACGAAGAAGCCAAAGAATTTATTCGAGTTTCTTTTGGAAGATCTACTACCATCAAAGAAGTTGAAAAACTTGGGGACACCATTAACAATATTGTCAGCAATCTTAAGAGGCTTCCTTCTTGATTTTTACAACATTGTGATAGAATAAAAACAGGTAATTTTTTTAGGAGGAATTCGATGACTGAGCCAAAAAAATTATTAGGGGACGAACGGCGCGCTTGGATTTTGCAGCAGCTAAAAGACAGCAGTACTCCTCTAACTGGAAGTGAACTAGCCTTAAAAACGAATGTGAGCAGACAAGTGATTGTTGGCGATATAACAATTTTAAAGGCAAAAAATGAACCGATTATTGCAACGAGTCAAGGTTATTTGTTTTTAAAGCAAAATGCAGTAACACCTACTTTTGAGCGAACGGTTGCCTGCCTTCACAAAATTGAGGATACAGAAAAAGAATTAAATTTATTAGTCGACCACGGTGTAACTGTAAAGGATGTGAAAGTAGAGCATCCCATTTATGGCGATTTAACAGCATCCATAATGGTTTCCAATCGACAGGAAGTTAAACAATTTATGGAAAAGCTAAGAGCCACCAAAGCAACGCTATTAGCAGAGTTAACCGGAGGGATCCACCTCCACACATTAGCTTCAAACAACGAAACGGCTCTTTTGGATGCCGAGGCGGCATTAAAAGAGGCCGGATTTTTAATTGAAGCGTAATGGGACATTTTTTTAAAAGAAAACAACAAAGGATCCAGAAAATATACCTGGATCCTTTGTGTTAATTAAAATCAATTAGAAAAGACGGATAGCTTCCAAGAACTCTTACTCCGCAGCCAAGCGCTTCGAGTTCTTCGATCGCACCTGGAATCAATACATTATCTAACTTCATTTCAAGATCAATAATGAAAAAATAATTGCCAATACCGGTTTTCATTGGTCGTGATTCAATTTTTGAAAGGTTGATTCTTCTCCATGCAAAGGCTGACAATACTTGATGCAGCGCACCTGCGTAATCATCTGGAAGTGTTACCATGACGGTTGTTTTATAACCAAGAAAGCCTTCGTTTGCACTCGACTCCAAATCATATTGATCATGGGACAAGATGACAAAGCGAGTATGATTATAGGCAAAATCGTGAATATCAGGCTGAACGATCGCCAAACCATATTCTTTTGCTGCTTGTTCATTTGCAATCGCACCCGCCATTATTTCCGGATGCTCTTTTACAAAAACAGCTGCCCCTGCTGTTGATGAAATACTTTCGATAGAAGCGTCTTTAAAGTGGCTTTGCAAGAATTTATGGCACTGCGCAATCGCATGGGAATGGCTATAAATATTTGTTACGTTCTTCCAATTTTCTTTGTTTGCTTGATGGACCATAAAATGTTGTCGAATCGGTGCTGTAATTTCCCCAATGATTGGTATTTCAACTTCCCTTGTTAAATAATCAAGTGTAATGGGAACAGACCCCTCCAAGGCATTTTCAACCGGTACAACAGCAAGTTCTACCTCATGCTGGTCAACGGCATCAATGCAATCTGGAATCGTTCGATACGGTAGATGGTCAAGACCCGGGAAAAATCTGCTTACTGCCATTTGGGTAAACGTGGCCTTTGGACCAAAATAACCAACTTTCACCATTTCCCTCTCCTTTTTTGTATGTACATCTCCATCAATCAGCAAATTTCGCGACAATGTGTTTCCCCCTTTAAGCCCCTGTTCCCAGCACTTCCACTTTATCAATAAATTCTAATTTTCGCAATTCTGTAAGAAATTCATCAATTTCCATACGAATATCAGAAGTGTTTAATGACATGGTCACATTCGCTCTGCCTTGCAGAGGAATGGTCTGGTGAATCGTCAGCACATTGCACCCAGAGGAAGCAACAACATTTAAAAGCTTTGATAATGTTCCAGATTGATCCTCGAGATGAAAGAAAAGTGTAACCAACCGCTCCTGCTTGATAGTGGAAAAAGGAAAGACCGTATCCCGATATTTATAAAAAGCGCTTCTGCTTAAATCAACCCGATGGACAGCATCCCAGACAGATTCAGCTTTTCCCCGCTCAAGCATTTCCTTGACCTCGATGGTCTTTCTCATGGCTTCAGGCAATACATCTTCACGAACCAAGTAAAATTTCTTATCGAATTTGTCGGCTCTCATCTCTCCACCCTCTATTGTTAGAAACCTTACTCTATAAATTCAAATTCAAATTCTAATAATTTTACAATGTCACCGTCTTTTGCCCCTCTTTTTCTTAGGGCATCGTCAACTCCCATACCGCGAAGTTGGCGGGAGAAGCGGCGAACGGATTCTTCCCGTGAAAAATCGGTCATTTTAAACAATTTTTCAACCTTTTCTCCGGATACCACAAATGAACCATCGGATTCTCTGGAAATCTTAAAGGCATCAGCGTCTTTTTCATGTTTATAAATGACACGATGAACACCTGTCTCCTCTTCCTGTTCAAGTGGAAATTCAGGCGTTTCGGCCAATTTATCGGCAATCGCAAATAAGAGTTCTCTTAAGCCTTTCCTCGTAACGGCGGAAATTGGGAAAATCTGATAATCCTCCGTCAATTGCTCTTTGAATTGTTTAAGGTTTTCTTCTGCTTCCGGCATGTCCATTTTGTTGGCGACAATAATTTGCGGACGTTCCATCAGTCTCAGATTATATTCTTTCAGTTCCTTGTTGATTGTCAGATAGTCTTCATAAGGGTCACGACCCTCGGCTGAAGCCATATCGATAACATGGACAATGACTCTTGTTCGTTCAATATGACGTAAAAATTGATGTCCAAGCCCAACACCTTGATGCGCACCCTCAATTAAACCAGGCAGGTCGGCCATAACAAAGCTCCTACCGTCCCCCGTCTCAACCATGCCTAGGTTTGGAACAATCGTTGTAAAGTGATATTCCGCAATCTTTGGCCTTGCTGATGAAACAACCGATAATAAAGTTGATTTGCCAACACTCGGAAAGCCAACAAGCCCAACGTCAGCCAAGAGCTTTAATTCGAGTACGATATCACGTTCCTGACCGGGTTCACCGTTCTCTGAAAGTTCTGGTGCCGGGTTGGCAGGCGTTGCAAATCTTGTATTGCCCCGTCCCCCGCGTCCGCCTTTAGCAATAACAGCTCGCTGTCCATGTTCAACTAAATCGGCAATAACTTCCTTGGTCTCGTCATCAATGACAACTGTACCAGGCGGTACTTTTACAATCATATCTTTAGCATTTCTTCCATGCTGGTTTTTGGACATCCCATGTTCACCACGGGGCGCTTTAAAATGATGCTGATAACGAAAATCCATCAACGTCCTTAGGCCTTCATTTACCTCAAAAACAACATCAGCACCTTTACCGCCATCACCGCCGGCTGGACCGCCTTTTGGAACATATTTTTCACGGCGGAAAGCAACCATTCCATTGCCTCCGTCGCCACCTTTAACAAATATTTTAACTTGATCGATAAACATTTTATTCCTCCCGTCTGCACTGCACCGCTTGATTAGTCTTGCGACGGATGTAGATTGCCCGCATTTACCTATTATTCAATGGCAAAAAAACTTCAATCGCGAGCTCGTGTTCTGAAAATTCCTTTACCGTCAGTTCTAAATCTTTGACAGAGCAATCAGTCAGGAATTTTTCTATCCGTGCTTTCTGTTTTATTATTCCACTAAAATCAAAAAAGAAACGAGCACCATCATCTTGAGAATCAATAGAAATGGCTAAATGATTTTCATCCAACGCAGTAATGGATTCATTTAAGCAAGTAAAAAACCCCTCTGTCCATTGGGTTAGTGCAAGTTCATTGATGTACAGTAAACCAGACTCCTGCAGCACCTCGTATTCCAAAGTAAAAATATTGCTTTCCCAATTTGCTCGAATTAGTAAAGATGCAAATAAGGGTATATGTAAATTGGAAAGCTTTGTTTCATGCTGTGCCTCGATGACGATTTCATCAATAATTGCTTTCGCTCGATCGATTCGATTTAAATCTAAATTTCCTTTAATTAATTGCAGCTTATTAAGCCAATCATGCCGAGAATGTCGAAGTACTTCGATCATATTCCATTCTTTTTCCATACGTGCACTCCCACTTCAATTGTCAGAAAACTATTTGCTCTAGTATATCAAAAAAGTTGGCTGGAGTAAGTATATTTTGTGTATTATCATCCTTTTGAGGCATATTGAAGCATTGGTTGGGCTGATGAAGTGTTAATTCCATCGAAGTAAAAAAACACGTTTATGTTTTAAAAAGAAAACTCTAACCGATCGGTTAGAGTTTCATGCAGCAACTTATGCTTCTTGGGCTACTGGGTATACACTGACTTTTTTACGGTCACGACCTAAACGCTCGAATTTAACGATTCCGTCAACTTTCGCGAAAAGAGTATCATCTCCACCGCGACCCACGTTTTCACCTGGATAAATCTTAGTACCGCGTTGACGATAAAGGATAGAGCCGCCAGTTACGAATTGACCATCTGCACGCTTTGCGCCAAGACGCTTTGCGATTGAGTCACGTCCGTTCTTAGTAGAACCTACCCCTTTTTTAGATGCGAACAACTGAAGATCTAATTTTAATAGCATTTATTTCACCTCCCGCTTTTTGAAGGTTATTTTTAAGTTTTTCCCG
>JAUZQA010000210.1 GCA_030705665.1 Bacillota bacterium | reverse complement strand
CTCGGTGTGTTACGAGTAATCAACGATGATTTGGTTGATGCTCAAAAATGGTTTGACATCCATCCTCATAAAGTTATGGAGATCATTTCTTGTGTTGTGAATGGTGAATTGACTCAATGCAGGTTGAGAAATCAACAATTTCTCAGAAGCTTTTCGAAAATGTTCCGTTTTTGCCACTACCCGGAATTATTCGAGTTGTTGGCATTCCAATATATTCACAACCTTTTAAAATTCAACATAAAGTTTGTCGGTAACTATAAAATTAGACAAAGTGGTAAATTGCTCCTCTAATATCCTTTCATACAAATTGTAAAAGCTTACTCCATTAAATGGCCCTTAACCTAAAGAAAGAGCACAATTCTTGTTGCTACTGAATTGCGCCCGTTTCTTGAATAAGAGAACTTATGTATTAATATGGAAAATCACTTATCTCTCTTTACTTTCACTAATATTTACGGTAATTTAATTTACAATTAATCTACAAAGTGAATAAACTCACCAACAGGTTTTCTATATCCTCTCGGACGTACTTTTCCTTCTACAGCTTTGCCTAATGTAATCATCAAAACAGGTTGATGATTCTCAGGAATGTTGTAAATTTGTTTAATGATTTCTGCATTATGTACGTGCATCGGGCAAGTATCCCATCCTTTATCTTTTGCCGCTAACATAACATCATAGCAGAAAGTGAAGCATTTCGAATATTATCTTGTGCTCTCAATATAGGATTATCCGCATAAAGATTATTAACAGCTTGAATCGTATCATTGAACATTTATAAACATATCTTATTACCCATCAAAAGCAGGTTATTTTCGCCCATTTCCTACCTTATACCGTTCCTGAACTGCCTTAGATGTTTGCATTAAAACCTGAAAAAGCAAACAGTCTGGGACAAAGCTCCCCCCAGACTGTTTACTTTAATGATTCTTTATACTTCTTTATACTTCTTTATACTTCTTTATACTTCTTTATACTTCTTTATACTTCTTTATACTTCTTTGCGGTAATGACTGTTTCAAATTCAAAGGTTTCTGGCAGATGGTCAGCGTAAGAGTACTCAAAGGTGCGTCCATCAGTCAGGTAGGCTACTTGTTCGACTCGCATCAGGAAATCCTGATTTGTTAAGTTCATAAACTGCTTTTCCCTATCATCTGGGCGAATTCCTTTGACCCTGACAACAGATGTTCCCACTTCAAGACCAAGTTTATTTTGAATGTGCGAGTATATCGACTGCTCTAAAACCGAAGCTTCAACACCTGGTATGATCGTAATTGGCATCCATGTATGCTCCATAATCGTCGGAATACCATGGATGATGCGGAGGCGGATGATTTTATAAACAAAATCGCCGACTGAAATCCCCAATTTTTCAGCAATTATTTCATCAGCACTGACAATCGTAAACTCTATGATTTTACTTTTCACCTCACTACCGTAAACAGCTTTGGTACCTGTTAAGGTCTGAATCATTCGTGCCTTTTCCTGCTGACGCCAGTCTTGAACCACCGTTCCACTTCCGCGCCGACGGATAATGTAGCCGTCTCTAACCAACAAGTCCAGCGCCTTTTTAATGGTAAGAGCCGAAACGCCAAATTCTTCAGCAAGGACGGGACTACTTGGGATTTTTTCGTTGATTTTATATTCACCGTCTAAAATTTGCTGTTTAATTTTTTGATAAACGGCGAGATATTTTATTTGAGTTGATCCACTTGCCATTCCCCTACCCCCTTTATGTTTTATTTTCTACTTAACTACCTTCTATTCGTCCAAATTTAAAGCCCCGAGTTTGTAAACTGAAGGTGATGGGGCAGCAAATCCGTTTTCCAAGATTTCTATATTAGTTACCGCTTCTTCGTCTTTCACAATCTTTGATACTCCATTTACGATTGTTTCATACGCTGCATCATAGAAACGGCCGTAATCGCCCAGCGGAGTTTTGATTTGTTTTTCAATCCAGTCACCGTTTGCGTTGCGATATTTAGCGGTGCCGTAGTACATCGGTGAATCTTCACCAAAACCTGCGCTATCAGGCATAATGCCTGCTTTCAAATCATTTTCCTGCTGATCTTCACCATATTTGATGAATGAACCGTTTGTTCCGTGAACGATAAAGCGTGGATAGTCTTTTGCTACGACATGGTTGGTTTTAAGTTTAATTTTCAATTGAATTCCGTAATGAAGATCAACATCGAAATAATTATCAACTGCACCCTCCACTTCATTATTACGTATATCGTATGTCACCACATCCGGACGGCCGAATAGTGAAATCATGCGGTCCATCGTGTGAATACCTAAACCATAGAATGAACCTTCTTCCTTCAGACCTTCATGGCTGATTGAACCTGGACGAAAGTAATCAATATGTGATTCAACCTCAATAATGTCACCAAGGAATCCTTGTTCAACAACTTGCTTCACAGCTAAGAAATCACCATCAAAACGACGGTTTTGGTAAGGCATAACTGCTACACCCTTTTCTCGGCCTAAAGCTAATAATTCTTTAGCATGTTCAACTGTATCACAGAATGGTTTTTCAACGATAACTGATTTTCCAGCAAGTACAACTTTTTTCGCCAATTCGTAGTGCGTATGCGCTGGCGTACAAATCGTCACTAATTGAATTTCTTTATCGTTCAATAATGCGTCCAAATCAGTGGTGAAGTCAACACCTTTTTCGCGATATGGAGCCGCCAATTCTTCGTTAACGTGTAGGTCAAAAATTGTTTTTACCTTTATATTCTCACGCATGTTCACGTAAGGTAAGTGATAGCGGTTGGCTGATTTCCCAAACCCGATAAAGCCCATTGCTAATGTCATGTTCTTCAACTTCCTTTTTCATAAATTTTATCTCCACATTATTATACATTTTTGTTTTTAAAAGTATATAGTTTATATTTTAAAAATATATACAAATGAAAAAGACCTAATTACTTCGGTTGACCTCTTCCATTATTTAACGCTTTAAATAATTTGTCAGATGAAGAGGCAAGTTTTATAAATCGTCTTCTTATTTTACAATTAAAAAACTTAAAAAAAATAATTTTTTTAAGTTTTTTCGTGGATTTTTTCAATATGAATCCTATATAATTAGTTTCAGGGCATCATGTGGTTAGGAGATTTAGATTATGTATCAAGAACAAAGATTAACATTGATAAAAGAGTTTTTGTCTACTCATAAAAGTATTACGTTAGAAGAAATATGTGAAATACTTAGTGTGTCAAAGGATACTGCAAGAAGAGATCTTGTAAAACTTGAAGGACGGAAGGAAATTATAAGGATAAAGGGAGGAGCCACCCTTCCATCAGCAAATTGGAATTTAATTGATTATAAAGAACGAAAAACAACGGCTGGCAAAGAGCGAATTGCTCAGAGAGCGTCACTTCTTATTAATAATCATTATGATATTTTGATGGATACATCTTCAACAGGCGCCCTTATGACTAAATTTATGGGAAACAAACAGGTTAATGTGGTGACAAACTCCATCGATATCGTTGATTTATTAGGTGAGTATACGACTATACAAACCTTTATGTTGCCTGGAAAATTCAATAGGAAAAACAGAAATCTAATAGGTCCGAGAACCATTGAGACACTAAATGATTTCAAAGTTGACCAACTTTTTCTTGGTGCTTGTGGAATCAGCTCCGATGGCGTTACCTCTTCCGACGAGGAAGAAACATATTTAAAGAAAAAAATGATAAGTTGTGCTCGACAAGTTATTCTGCTGGCTGATCATTCGAAATTTGAAAAGGCATTTCTACACAAAGTTTGTGATTTGACTGACATTGATGTAATTATTACAGACAGAAATCTGGATGCTGCTGGTATGGAAATAATAGCTGAAAATAACATTTCATTAATTGTTACCGGTGAGGAAGAAAGCGAGAGGGAATATAATGAGAAAAATTAAAGTTGGTATAGTTGGGTATGGCTTTTCAGGTGCTACATTCCATGCACCATTGCTAAATGTTTTAGATGAATTTGAAATATCAAAGAGAAGCAGGAAATAATCGAAACATTACATGGCTCATATACATCCTATTATAAAAAAATTGCTGAAAGTATTCTGGAAGGAAAACGTGTACCAGTTACAGCACATGATGGATTATCTGTTATTAAAATTATTAAAGCTGCCCTGAAAAGCAGTACAGAAAAAAAAGTCATCTATGTAGATTAAAACTTTTACCTTTCAAGGAGGATCAGAATGGAAGATATAAATGTTCAAAAGAAGCTTGATGAAATTAAAAAACAAGAGGAGAAATTGATATTTAAACGTTTTTCAAACGAAGATGTGCTTGAAATTGGTTTGTCTATCATTAAAACTGCAAAAAATATGAAAAAATCTGTTGCCGTTAATATCATAAAAAATGGACAAACAGTATTCCATTATGCAATGGATGGCACATCCCCTGACCAAGATGAATGGATTAAGAGAAAATCAAATGTCGTCCTCCGACATTATCACAGTTCTTATTATATGAGATTGTATAATGAACTGAAAAACAGATCATATTTTGAATTTTATTCAGCCAGCCCGTTTGATTATGCAATACATGGCGGGGCTTTTCCAATTACGATTGAAGGATCAGGAGTAATCGGAGTCATTACCGTTTCTGGCTTGGCACAGGAAGAAGATCATGACATGATTGTAGAGGCTATAACAAAATTTATTACTAAAAATTTCAATCTATAAGTTTCTTAATTATTTTTAAATGAGGTCCCGCCGCATGCCCATCAAATTAAGAGTTTTATAACGCCCCAAATCTTCTTCAACTTTCTTAATTTTTCGCTTCAACGATTCAATAATTACATCTTTATTGTTGTCACTCATCTCATGTTTTATCTGTTTTGGTGTAGAGGAGTGTGCTTGTTGTTGACGCAGGGTTTCAAAAAAGTTTAGATATCTCTTTAACCTTATTAAGAAATGAAAGTGATGATAAGAAGGATACTATCTCGTATAAAATGAAATGGAATAAGCCACATTTTTCAAATGGAAGTGGATATTATAAAGGGTGGGATTTTTTTAGAATTACTAATGAAATTATGGATTCTAAAAACCATGGTTTTAAACACACACATTTGGCACCGCTATGTTTTTTTATTTATTTCGTATTTAGTTTAATATTATCAGTTATATTAATTAAGAAAAACCTGAACTACTATTACTTTTTACTTTTACAAATTTTATTATAAGTCTAATTTATAGCAGTATAGTTCCTATAGTAAGGTCTAACTTCAATGATATAGCTAAAAGTAAAAATTTGTTTGCAAATTTATTGTTTTATTTGTAATTAGATGAAATTTAAAATAACTTTATTATCAGTATACAAATTAAACAGATTTTTAAATAGATCAACCACCTATAATTGAATTTGTTTGCTGGTTATTCTGTTGGTTAGGTTGAATATAAAAAAGTTATTAAACCTAAGTATTATAAAAATGAAGAAAAATGATGTTTTTAAAACATCTGTAATAACCATCTAACAAAGTAATTGATAGATGGTTATTGTATTTTTAGATGTCAATTCAAGTAACATTATTATACATTCATATCACTTTAAGTATATGTATTCAAAGTGAAAAGATTGATTTTAATGACTTATGTTAAGAATACTTTTAATGTCCATTTTAGAGAATTAAAGATAACAACGTGGTCATGTCGGAAACGTAATTAATTCACTACCCATATGTCCTTTTTTAATCATTAGGACAAATTTTACAAAGGTCCAGTTATAAAGTAAAAAAGCTCAAGGACACTAGTTATAATAAATCTAGTGTTTTTGAGCTTATTAGTTCTCTTAAACTTGAGCGATCAGATTTATTTTTGGAATATTATCTTGTCATTCCAAAAATCATACCTGAAATATACGGAATCAGCCAAATGAGCCAGACAAGAATACTGAATTTGTGAAAGTTATTTATCATTACTTTGTCTTTTCTCGCTATAACTAGAGTTGCCCAAATGACATGGAATAACATTAATAAAATAGCAAGTAAGCCTGTTATTCCATGAAAACTATATAAAAAGCCTCCTTGAGCAATTTTACTCATAATAGTTGTTCCAGAAGTATCACATACAAGCCCAAGCCAAAAAATGATAACATGCCAGTTCTTTAACCCCCCTTGAATTTTCTCACTCCATACCCCAACTGTATAAAAAACAAGTGCCAATGAAATAAAAATAATGGCATATAGTAACATCATTATTCCTCCTTACGATCATGTTGAGCTTTTTTGCTTCTTCATTTTGTGTGTCTATATTGTACCTACGGATTATGAACGGAAAGTGAACTCAATATTACTAATATGATTATTTATGAAAATTTAAATCCAAAATAATATAATCTTAGTTTAGATGGGAACAACTTTTTGTATGGTGTTCAACGAATAGATTTTGGAGACAAAAAATACGATAAGAGTCTTCTCTCCCATCGTATCTTGGGGGCTGTTATTGGTTTGAAATTTATCAAGGCCTATTTCGTAGACATTAAAGAGATTTATATAAATAATGCGACATACATATTTGCGCTGGTTAAAAATACTGATTGGATTACGATTGATTTTCCAAATGAAAAGGATACTTTGACAAGACATCAAATACAACAATGGTACGGGAAAGATATAAGTAAGATTACAACTGAAAAGGACTTAAAGAAACTCATTCAAACTAATGTAAATAACGAAACCAAAGTAAATGAGTTATTTAAAAAGTAGGAGGTTGATACATATTATATATGACTAATATGTATCAATCCCTATTTTATACCCGTTACATTCCCATACTGAATGACCATTCCATAAGGTTTCTCTTTGGTTTGGAGTGAAAATTTTTTGAACGCCTTACTACCAGGTAATTCATTTATTATGTTTCCAATTGCACTATTATTACCTATATAAGAACCTTTATATTGAAATATATCTTTACTGGAATTGTTATTTGACTTACATCCAGTTAAAGATACCAACAATATTGACAATAAAATAAAATATGGTATTAGTTTCTTCACATGTCTCCCCCTTTTTTCTCCCTATTAGGTATAATTATACCAGAATATCCCATTTCTTCCTTCGATTATTTTGTCTATTTGCACAAAAAATAAGCTGCCTTAACGACAGCTATATTCTTTAATTCTTGCGCCCTTTTCTGGAATAAGCTGCTGCATAGTATCATCGTAAAATAAATTAAACTTTAAATAGTTTAATTTCCTATATATCTTCAATAGATGCATCTGATTATTAATTTTTAATTAATTACCCAAAATTATCTTTATTCGAAAATATCTATTATGATACTATTT
>JAUZQA010000021.1 GCA_030705665.1 Bacillota bacterium | reverse complement strand
GGTATGAATGGCACCGCCACTAGCTAAGAATAATCCTGTCCCAATGTGACCACCAAGTGAAATCATTGTTAAGTGCCGGGCTTTTAAGCCACGTTTTAATTCCGTCGTTTCAGTTGTTGAAACGATAGATTGTTTTCTATCTGTTGTTGTTGGCATTTGTTCTAACTCCTTTTTCATTTTTTTGGAAGGAGTTTGGAATAATAAAAGCCACCGAAGTTGATTCGTGTGGCTGTTTTATACCCCGCATCATACCTTCCGAAAGATAGCTCAACACGTTCAGCTGGTAATGGCCAAAACGTGACAGTTCTGTTCCTATTCGAAAACAGCCCCAGCATGCTTGTTCAGAGACCAAAGCACACTTCGGCAGCTTTTCCTTTCAAACGTATTCATAGATCCTCTGTATCTCGTCCGTTTTACTGATAAAAGCCGCGACCTCTACCTCATCGGTTTGGATGAGGATTTGTCATATAAAGTTTATAAATAAAGTATACGTTTTAAAAATTTTTGGGTCAATATATTTTTTTGAAAAAGTATTATTTGGAAAAAGGGATTTACATTAAAAAAACTGATAAATAAGAGATAGAAGTTTCATCTTTTTCTTATATTAATATATTAAAAATGCCTATTTGACAATGTAAGGTTGTTCTTTTTATTAAAAACCTATTGAAGATTGCTATTTTTTAAAGGAAAATAAGTTGGAAACTCATTTTAAAGGTATTTTTCATAAATATCCCTTAAATTATGCCAGAGAGGTAATTGTACAAGAAATGAGTTCTTTTGAAGAGGGATTATATTCATTTTAGAGAAAACTAGAAAAATAGGTAGGGGGGAGTTAATGAAACCAATCATCTTAGGTATTTTGGCAGCCTTCTTTTTTGCCTTTACATTCATCTTGAATCGGGCCATGGATTTATCTGGTGGAAGCTGGATATGGAGTGCATCACTTCGATATATTTTTATGATTCCATTCCTTTTAATCCTTGTATTAGGTAGAAAAAATTTAATGCCTCTTTTGAAAGAAATGAAAAATCATCCATGGGCATGGTTTATATGGAGTTTTATCGGTTTTGGCCTGTTTTATGCTCCGCTTTGTTTTTCAGCAGCATATGCTCCGGGCTGGCTGATTGCTGCAACATGGCAACTAACCATTATTTCAGGTTCTATTTTGGCACCATTATTTTCTGAAACCTTTGTAACTTCGCATGGAATTGTAAAGGTAAGAGGGAAAATTCCCATTAAAGGCCTTTGTATGTCTACCATTATTTTGTTAGGGATTATCTTCATGCAAGTGGACCAAGCAAAACACCTGTCTATTACCGATTTACTGTTTGGAATCGTACCAATCATCATTGCATCTTTTGCTTATCCCCTCGGAAATCGGAAAATGATGGACGTTTGTGGGGGGCGACTCGACACCTATCAAAGAGTACTTGGTATGACCATTGCAAGTTTACCATTTTGGTTAGTGTTGGTTATTTTTGGTTTAATCACGGTTGGACCGCCAACAATTAGTCAGATTTCACAATCAGGGTTGGTTGCCATTTCCTCTGGTGTGATCGCAACAATTTTGTTCTTTCAGGCAACAGACCTTGTTAGGGGAAATATGCAGAGGCTTGCTGCAGTGGAGGCAACACAATCGATGGAGGTATTATTTGCTTTAGTAGGGGAGTTACTCTTTTTAAAAGCAGCAGCTCCGACCTTTTTATCATGGTCGGGAATTTTTCTTGTAATGGTCGGCATGATCCTTCATTCTTTTTTCTCCCATAGACTAGAGCATAAAAAGGATAAAAAACAATGTTTGCAGCATTGACGGTAAAGAAAATGATCCTTATCAATCAAATTGTTAGATAAGGATCTTTATCCTTCATTTATTCCCTCAAATATGGATTTAGTTTCTCTATCATATGCTCAAGAAGCGCAGCATTTTTTTTAAACATTGCTTTGGATTTATCGCATTTAGTTTGGAGAGAGTATATTTCAAGGTCTGCCTGTGTTTTCTTTAATGTTGCCATTAAAAGCGGGCGTGCATGTGCAGATGGTATTTTAAGTTTATCATCATATATGTCTACTGTTAGCTCTCCATAGGAATCCACCTGCCCTAAAAACACATTTTCTAGTGTAACCCCGAGTTTTTCAAGTTCTAGCTGGAGCCATCCGCGGTTTTTGCCCGAAGCACGAAGTGCCTCATCTAAAATACTACCATCCATGATAATTGTTTGCGGTTCTTTTTCATTTGCCGTTTTTAATTGCAAGTCTTTGGGCGTAAGTGGCCGATTTTCTTTTTTTAATAATGCACTTAAAGTACCTCTTGGCTCTAACACAGCAAATTCGACATCAGCTACACGAAAGATATCTTTTTGGCGGAGCAAAGCAGAGATTTCATCTAATGTGTATTTTTCTTTTTTTACATTTTCTTCTAAAATTTTACCATCTTTTATGATAACTGTACCTCTTCCTTCAACTACATCCCGAAATGTTTTACTTTTTAATGAAAGAAAATCCACTAACAAGGTAACGAGTCCAAACATAACAATCGCCAAAGCACCATGGTAGGGATTGCTTTCTAGACCTGTTATTACTTCTCCAGCAATACTTCCAATTGTAATCCCAGAAACGTATTCAAAGAAAGAGAGCTCAGAAATTTGCTTTTTACCCAACATCTTTGTGGTAATCAACAAGATCAGTAAGAAAATGATGGAACGAATAACAATATGAATCCATCCTGGCATATTTTTTCACCTCAAAGATTAAGACCCCTTATATTGTGGTTCAGCTCGTTCAAGTTCGTATACGCGCGTTTGGAGATCGTCTTTAATTTTCCCGATAGTTAGCATCGCTTCATGAAATGCTTTTTTTGCTCCCTCATCTAAGGAATTAAAGGCGAGTGATGAGAGTTGTGATTCAATATTCTTTATGGTTGCATAAGTTTGTTTTATATTTGAAGCTACCGTCATCTTCGTTCTTCCTTTCATCCTAAAACATGAAACAGAAAATGGGTTGGCAAGAATAGCCAACCTATTTTTTATTTATTCATTGTATTGTGGTTCTTCAGAAATAATTTCTTGAAGACGTGGTTCGAGACTGTCTAAAACTGATTGTGTTTCTTGGGCAGCTTGTTCATAAAGCTTTTTAGCATTCGTATTTTCAGTTTGTAAGGCAAACGTTTCAAAACTTGCCTGAACAGATTTGAGTCCAGCTAAGGCTTGCTTCACTTGTGTTCCAACGGTCATTTCCAGTCCTTCTTTCTTTAATATTTGAAATTACAAATGTAGTATGCCGTTCCTTTCTAATGTTATGTACAATAAGACTTTTATAATTTTTCCATTTTCCAATTTATTTTCCTAATTGTTTCAAAATGGGCATATATTGCATTATAAAAATGATATTGGAGGTTAAATCATGAGTGCAATTGGAAAAGACGATTTTGTTAGCGGGTTTGTACCGCATCATAATCATGGGTCTGTGGATTACACTGGAATCAGCGTAAATCATGTACATCAATGCTTGGATATAACTTCACCGCCGATTATGACCCAGGATGGGAGCCATGTTCACTATACTGAGGGATATGTCCTATTTGAAGAAGGCCATACGCACCACTATCGAGCCTACTCTGGGCCAGCAATTCCCGTGGGAAACGGTATGCATGTTCATTATTATGATTTCCATACATCCGAAGATAATGGTCATCACCATCATGTTAAAGGAGTAGACCATCCTGCCCCTGGAACCAAGTGAAAAGCAGCAAATAAATAAAAGCCAATCAGTCCGATTTGATTGGTTTTTTTATTTGCTATTTCAGTATCATTATATTGTCTATTTCAAATATTTTGTTTTTGAGCAACTCAGCGAAAGGATTTTTGTTTCAATGATTAAACTGTTGACATACTAATAAAGAGCAAATTATAATTTAGTAGCGAAATTGTTCGTATACTAAATATTATAGCGATTAATATTTTGACGATCAAAATAAAGGAGGAGCTAATGTTTGAATTCAATAATGCTTTATTAGATTCATTTTCTGAAATAAATAAAGCCATTTACAGGCTTTTAAAAAAGGAAGCTGAACGATATGGGCTCACTGTTGTACAGCTTAAAGCATTGTATCGGCTATCTTCCAGCCCCGATATTGGTTTAAGTGAATTGGCTGAAAAATTACGGCTAACCAATAGTACAGTAAGTGGTGTAATAGACCGTCTTGTACACAGCGGGTTAGTGGAGAGAGTGATTCCACCCGAAAATCGCCGTTCGGTTTCAATTCATTTAACAGAAAAGGGAAAAAGCCTCTTAATAGACGTGATGAATGAGGATTCTATTCTGATGAAAAAATTGAACAATGTATTGGAGATGCCTGAAGACGAATTACAGCACCTTTTAAAACTTCATCAACTTGTTTTAGAAAAGCTTTTATTAGAGGAGGAAAAGAATGTATGAATACGAAACGTCTAGTATTACTTAATGTCATAATCTTAATTGTTTTAGTTGGCGGAGGGTTCGGTGCATTTTCGTACTATAACCGAACTGTTAATTATCTTACAACTGACAATGCACAAATTGCCGGTCAGCAAGTAACGATTGCAGCAACATCAAATGGAAAGTTAACGGATTGGAAAGGGAGTGTTGGTACTCGTTATTCAAAAGATGATACAGTGGGAACTATTACAACTACTGGTACCGATGGAAAGCCTCTCCAAGTTCCTGTCACTGTTCCAACAAATGGAACAGTAGTTCAAAACAACGGTGTTGAGAATGCTTTTGTTGCTGCAGGAACCCCGCTTGCGATCGAGTACGATCTTAACAATTTATGGGTTACAGCGAATATTGATGAAACAAAAATTGATGAAATAGCAACAGGACAGGATGTTGACATTTATGTTGATGCATTCCCAAATCAAACGCTAAAAGGAAAAGTTCAGCAAATCGGATTAGCAACAGCAGGCACATTTTCATTGTTGCCAAGTTCAAATAGCACAAGTAATTACACAAAAGTAACACAAGTTGTTCCTGTTAGAGTATCAATCGATGATAATAAGGGTGTTGCAATTGTTCCAGGTATGAACGTAACAGTAAGAATTCATAAGTAGGTGATAAGATGTCAGTATATATCACGGTTTATGTCATTTTCTGCCTTTTACTGTTACTTTTCATTAATTTCGGGTTCTCAAAACGAAAAAAACGTAACATAAATCAAACGAAAATGAACAACGAAGAAGTAACCGAGAATATTACTAAAAATGAAATAGAAACAGATTTAACAATTCCTGTGGATGAAATGTTAGAAGACAATGCAATAGCAGAACCAGCATTAGAATATGTTGAGGCAGAAGTGCAGCCTAAAGAAGAGCTACAACAACCAAAAATCGAACAAAAAGGAACCGAACAGGCGGATGATTCCGGCTCCATGAAGATTCTTGTTGCATTGATGCTCGGTGCGTTCGTAGCAATTTTAAATCAGACATTGCTTAACGTCGCAATACCACATATCATGAATGATTTAGGCGTGTCAGCCAATACGGTACAATGGCTTTCTACTGGTTATATGTTGGTGAACGGTATTGCTATTCCGATTACTGCTTATCTAATTGAGAAATTCGGTACAAGAAAGCTATTAATTGCTGCAATTTTTCTTTTTACTATCGGTTCTCTTGTTTGTTCGCTCTCAACAAACTTTAGTATGCTTATGGTAGGTCGGGTAATCCAAGCTTGCGGAGCAGGTATCATTATGCCGCTTTTAATGACAGTTTTCTTTACTATTTTCCCTCCAGAAAAGCGAGGAAAAGCAATGGGGATAATGGGAATTGTTATGATATTTGCACCGGCAGTCGGTCCGACTTTATCCGGCTGGCTCATTGGTCATTATTCCTGGAGATTGTTATTTGATATCGTTATACCAATTGGGCTTGTTGATTTAATTCTTAGTTTCTTGTGGATGAAAGATGTAACGAAAATCACTAATCCTAAATTTGATTTCCCTGGATTTTTATTTTCTACAATTGGTTTTGGTTTCTTATTATATGGGTTTAGTGAAGCGGGAAATGATGGATGGGGCAGCACAACTGTTTTAACTTCAATAATCATTGGGATTATTTCCTTAGTTGCTTTTGTCTGGCGTGAACTAACCACTGAAAAGCCAATGTTAGATCTAAGAGTATTTAAATACGATATTTTTTCATTAACAACAATAATCAGTATGATTGTAAATATGGCGATGTTTGGTGCAATGATCCTGCTTCCAATTTACTTGCAAAATATCCGTGGCTATACTGCTCTGGATTCAGGATTATTATTACTGCCTGGAGCGATCGTAATGGGGATTATGTCACCAATATCTGGTGCGCTTTTTGACAAAATTGGTGCCAGACCACTTGCAGTTGTAGGCTTAATCATTACCGTGTTAACAACATGGGGATTTACTAGTCTAAGTATGACAACAAGTTATACCCATATCATGTTTTTATATGTTATGAGGATGTTTGGAATGTCGTTTATTATGATGACTGTTATGACAGAAGGTCTAAACCAGCTACCTAGACATCTGGGTGCACATGGTACAGCGGCTTCTAATACAGCGAGACAGGTAGCCGGAAGTCTGGGGACAGCATTCCTTGTTACGGTAATGTCTACAAGACAGGGTGTTCATATGGGCGAATATGGGAGTGTTATTACCAGCACTAATCCGTTTATAGCTGGTCAAATGACCCGTATTAGTCAAGGGTTAACAGCATTGACACATCTGCCAGCAGCAGCTGGCCATCAATTAGGTGCTTATTTAATTTATGGGCAAACAATGCAGCAAGCTACAATCGATGGTATTAACGATTCATTCATTGTTGCAACAGGTATTGCCTTCGTAGCGTTAGTATTATCATTTTTCATTAAAAGAGCAAAAACGAAAGAACAATAGAACAAAGGGTTCGGATTGATCCGAACCCTTTGTAGTTTAATTCTGAATATTTCACCATTTTGACACAAAGTCCCATTAATTTCCGATTTTTCCGTGATATACTATAAGTGTAGAAAGAAAACACGCTTTAACATCTTAGGAGACTCAGCCATACGTGTTCGTTCCGGATGTGAACGAAAAAGTAAGGTTATTCCTGTAGTATTGTTTGGCAAGTGGAGCGATGTTGACGACATCTTATTAGTAGGCATCAAAAACCATATTTCTTATCAACTTATCACTTCTATCTTCATTGATTTATCAAGAAAAGATCAACATTCTACAAATAGTTTTTATTTCGTAGAAATGAATACTTTTCTAAAAGCAACTTTCGTATCGATGAGAATTTCGTAAAGAAGGAATTTTCATTTCTGAAAGAATGTGAAGATAAGCAATGGAATAGGACAAATAGACTTCAAAACTATTTGTAGATGAGATTGAAAAAATGGTAATTTTCAAAAAACCTCTAATAAGAAAAAGTATTGGTTAGGAAAAAGTCAATTTGACGTAAGAGTATTACATCAAATTGAAAAAATCCAAAAACTAATGTTAAAACGTTACATTGCCATGAAGCTAATCCAAACAAAAGGAATAATGAGTTAAAATCGGTTTATATTCCGATAGTATTGTTTCTATTAGGGATTTGAATTCCACATTATTATATGTGAATTAATTCCTTTATCGGAACAAACACCACCGGCTAATATACCATAACTATTTTAAAAGGTGAAAACCTTTTAAGAAGAAAATGGAATTAAAAATTGGCTGGTGTCATGGTTGGGTCCCCTAAGATGTTAAAAATCTGAAGAAGCTTCCATAGTGAAGCTTCTTTTTTCATGTTCCTCATTTTTTTATAACGTAAGCTGTTCAGGATGTTCAAAAAAAGGACAATAAGACACGAGACATGCAGAATACAAATCTTATTTTGAGAAAAAATAAACTGAATAAGGAGGGAAAAGAATATGCCAAAAGAAAAGCAAAATATTAAACAAGGTCCCACTCTAGCTCCGGGAATGAATGATCAGGATGAACTTGAACAAAGTGCTTCGGATAGAGAAGTGAAACAAGGGGAATTTACAAATGTGACAACGTTATCATATGATGAAGTTGATGTTAGCAAAAAATAAACTTTCAGAAATGAAGTGACCCTAGACCATTAGACTCAATTCTTGTCGTATTGTGGGGAAAAAAGGACCATTGCAAAATCAAGTTTTGTCGCTCTTTGCGCTTGCCTAGGAAATAAAATTGTGATGAGAAAAGGCAGAAAATTAAAGGTAATTGTTTGTTTTGTTTAAAAATAGACGAATAAAGATGGCAGAATTAAAACTGCCATCCTTTTTTAAAATAATAGTTCATATACTTCATTTAGTTCTTTTGCCCTTTTTTGATCTTTTTCTTCTTTAGCATAATGAATTTCATCAGGAAGAATTTTATTTAGAAAATCAATTTCATTACTATTTAACTCACGCACGAATGTTTCTTCATTTTTAAAATGACCTTCAACTAACTTTCGATATATATGTCTGCCGTGAGAATGATCATCTGTGTAATTTGATAATGTTTCACGAAGGTATCCCAGGGTTTTATCCATTTTTCCACCATCCTCTAGTTACATTAGCTCTCATCATTGTTATTTTCCTACTCATAGTTGAGAAATATTCATCCAGTACGGTCGAAAGATGGACCAAAAAAGTAAACATTAATTCTTCGTACAAGTTATGATCCGATAACTTAAAAATTCTTCATATTTTATAATGATTTCTGCATGTTTATTTAACACTCCAAAAAGTTCGGGTTCAAAATTGCTAGAAAAGTTAAATTCTGGCACTTGCTGATCTCCAATTAGCGGTTTTTTCCCTGATTTAATGACAATATCCTTAAAACCAACCTCTTCCAATAAACTTCGCCAATCTTCCTCAAGAAGTAATGTATCTAATCCATAAAATTCCTTAATCTCTAATTCTTCTTGTTTATTGGGAATAGAATTTATCGTCATTTCGTTGGCAATCAATCGGCCACCACTTTTAAGAACTCTGCTTATTTCCTTAAGGGCATTCTTTTTTTCCACAAAAGCAAGCACAGATTCAGACAATACGAAATCAAAGGTCGAGGCCTCTACAGGAATCTTTTCGACTGATCCCTGAATTAATTCAACAGGTAACTCTTGGGATAGAAAACGGTTTTTGGCCTTTTCTAACATTATTGGGTTAATATCCAATCCTGTAATTTCTGCTTTAAATTGGTTATAAAGATAAGCGGATGTTTGTCCAGTACCACATCCTACATCAAGAATTTTTGATTGGTTGTTAATTTGTTCTTCAGAAAGTAGTTCTTGTGTTAAAAGGAATCCTCCAGGATGTGCTCCTCCGATACCGAATTGGGCTAATAAATCAAAATAAGTATAATTCCCCATAAATACCACCCCTCGCTTTTTTGCATCATATGTTAAAAAAGCGGCTTTTGTTCACTTGTTCCTGCAAGGTATTTTTGGAATTGTTAGCAAAATGGCTTTAAAAGAATACATATATGAAAGAGGTTTTTAGGAGGCGAGCAAATGAGTTATTTGTATGTTGCACTGGGTGATTCATTAACTGTCGGGATAGGAGCTTCATTCTTTTCACCCGGTTTTGTTCAACGTTATCAAGGACTTGCTATAAATGAATTACAAGAGCCTGTTTATGTCGAGACTTATGCACATCCAGGTTTTCAATCACATGATGTTTTATTGGAACTGAATAATGATGTAGTAAAGGAACAGATTAAAAACGCTGCTATAATAACGATCACTGCCGGAGGGAATGATTTAATTGAAGCAGCAAGGAATTTTCAAGAGAACAAAAAAGAAGAGGATTTTAATATTGCATTAAAAAACTGCATGGAAAACTATTGTAGGATTATGAAAGAAATTAACGTACTAAAGAATAATTCCATTTCCCCTTATATTGTTCGATTAGTTGACCTATATAACCCACTTCCCGAGAATCCACTTGCCGAAAAATGGATTAAGAAATTTAATTCTCAGCTTAAAAACTTTGTCAAAGTTCCATTTATTTCAGTTGCCCAAATTGATAAGGTATTCAAAGGACATGAAAGAGAGTATTTATCAATGGACGGGATTCACCCAAATGATCAAGGTTATGAAAAAATTGGTGAATCACTCCATCATTTGGGATATGGTGAGTTATCACTAGGCATGGAAGAAGAATAATTAATGCAGCTCCCTGCATTTTTTTACAAATTATTGGACAAGTTGCTTGAGCGTAATAGGAGCTGTTTTATTAAAATGTTACCTTACATATTCTGATTCTTCCCTGCGAAAGTTATTGATGAGGGGAAATTCTCCTCATTCCAATTATAAGGAGTGCAGCTTATGAAGATGGTTTCTTTCCTCAAAACAGTTAAAAAGCAGCCAAATCTGTTCATGTTTAAAAAGAATCGGAGCAATAAAGGGGTAATGTGGGTCTCTTTAATTAGCATCGGGATAAGTACGCTTCTGATGATGCTAAATAAGGGAAAAAGGCAAAAGGTAACGTCTTCGTTTCAAAACCTTACAAAAAACATTACTTCAAATAGGGTCATGCCGATGATGAATAATGCTTTAGCTGAATTCGGAGCGGAATTTTTCTCTAAGAATATTTCTGCAAAAGATGGGGCTCATAAGCAACACAATAAAGGTTTATCTGAATTTGGAGAAGAGTTTCATTCGAAAAATATTTCTAATAATCAAGCCTCAATGCCAATTAATAATGAAATAACGGAATTTGCAAAGGAATTTCAGGCAAACAATGTACCATCAGGTGGAGAATTTGTTAATATGGATGACGCTGCATTAACCAAGTTCTCCGAAGAATTGCTTTCAAAAGCAATTGAAAATAAATAATTAGAAAAAGTCCGCCTTGGCGGACTTTTTCTAATAAGGGGGACTTGGAACGGTCTTTGGACTATATTCGATTACATCGGATGAGTATATTTTTATGATTAAGTTATTTCCAAGCGTTTTAGCATGAATCAATATAGGTTGATTGTATTTATTTTTAAAAACAAAATCAGGACCATACCAGCTTACAGTTGCATCCCTGCCTGGTGGAATATAGGTAACTTTTCTGCTATGAGAGAACCGTTGGATAATCTGGAGACCCGCATTATCAACTGCATTAAATAAGGTGGAGGATACTTGACAAATACCTCCGCCAATATCTTCTGAAAGTGAGCCTCTAATAATAACAGGAGCGCGTAAATAGCCTTTTCCTCGGGTCCGTTTTCCAACCACCCTATTAAATGAAAAGGTTTCTCCAGGAAAAAGAACTGTATTGTTGATCGCGGTTGTTGCTAATTTAATATTGTTTGTTCGTTCCTTGTTGCTTAGGTTAAAAGAGGTTATATACCTTCCGATTCGTTTACTTCGAATGTTTCCAAGCAACTCACTGTCTACCCTCGGATAAACTAGCAGTCGAGGAACTTCAATTTTATCTGAACCTGGAATAAAAAATTTAGTATAGAATTGTCTTGTAAATTCTCGTCGATATAATTTACTGCCTACCACTTCAGGAATAATATTCCCATTCTTGTCTAATATTGCATTTTTCGGTTCTTTTGAAACGATTTGATCAAGTTGATCTAAAAATTTATTGTATTTACCTGTTTCAATAATGGGCATATCTGGAACAAGCATTAAAAAATCACTACGATTTATAATTGCAATGGGCTGCCCTTCGCTGGTAATTACTAATCGGTCTGGTATATAAAGTTGTTGAATAAGCATAAAAATTCCCAGTAGAAAAGAAACGTTCATACGCGGGTAACCCTCCTCGCTTTTAATATGAACCATAATCATGGGTATCATGTAAATTGTGTGAATAACGATGTAAAAAACTTAACTTCCAGTTAAAAGAGGGATAAAATAAGACATAAAAGGAAACTAGCGGCTTATATCAATTTGTATAAACATTGCTAGCATTATAATATCTTATAGTTAGGAGTATCTAGCATGGATCAAAAAATCCAATTGAATGTAAGAGTATCAGGTGAAACTGCAAAAAAACTTGATGAAATTGTTGAGTATTATCAGCAGAATTTAAAGCTGGGACGAATATATAAAGGTGATGTATTAACTGATATTATTGAAAAATCGTATGAAGTGATGAACAAACAAAAAAAATTAAATAAACGGTTTTAGAATTTTATTGTTAACTTTCCCAGAATAAATATTAACAAATGATTAACAAAGTATTAATTTACTTGTAAACAAATACCCAGAATGTTGCTATGCAAAATAATTCGTTTAAACTAATTAAAAAGAATAGGTATATGTTAGAGGAGATGAATCTCTTTGAAAATATTGGTAATTGAAGATAATAAAAGTGTTTGCTCAATGATTGAGATGTTTTTTGCCAAGGAAGGAATCCAAGGTGAATTTGTTAATGACGGAATCGAAGGTTATAACCGATTTAAGGAAGAGACGTGGGACGCCCTTATCGTTGATTGGATGCTGCCTGGTATGGATGGAGTTACAATATGCCGTAAAATTCGCGATGAGAAAAATTCTGTTCCCATCATTATGTTAACTGCAAAAGACAGTGAATCTGATCAAGTTTTGGGCTTGGAAATGGGAGCAGATGATTATGTAACAAAACCATTTAGCCCACTTGCCTTAATGGCCCGAATCAAAGCCGTAACCCGCAGAGTCCAAAATCTTCAACCAAATGAAGCCATGGAAAAAGGTGTTTTACAGTCAGAGCATTTTAAAATTAATAAAAATACGAGGGAAGTGTTATTGGATGGTGAATCGATCACGAATCTAACCCCGAAAGAATTTGATTTACTGTATTACTTTGTTCAGCATCCAAAACAGGTTTTCTCAAGGGAACAATTACTTGAGCGGGTATGGGGTTATCAATTTTACGGTGATGAACGGACTGTAGATGTCCATATTAAAAGACTGAGAAAAAAAGTGGAAACTGCTCAACAGCCATTCTTCCATACTATCTGGGGGGTGGGTTATAAGTTTGATGAAACCATTAAAGCAGATGAAGTTTAAATATATTTATCAGCAGTTTATCAGTCATATCAGTATAATCTTAGTTGCAGTACTAGTGCTCAGTATCTTATTTTCGCGTTATGTTGAAAATTTAGTTTATGAAAATAAGGCGGAGGAGTTAATCTCGTATGGAAAAGCGATCTTAACTGATTTTCAATTTAGTCCGGTTGAGAATAACCAAATCATAAATCAATACAGCTCTGTACTTAGAGGAAGAGGGATTAGTTTTAGCATTTTTGATAAAGATGGACAACTTTATTCGATAGGAAGACATAACGGGCCTAATCTTGCACCATTGTCTGATTCCGAATGGAAAAAAGTAACTGAAGGACAAACATTAATTGTAAACAGTGATTATAATCGGTTCGGTCAGGAAGGAGTTTCTTTTGTAGTATTGCCCTATATGAATCATGGGAGGTTTATCGGTGGTATTTTATTAACATCAGCTATAAGCGGAACAAGTAAAATGATCAGTCAAATAAACCGCTATTTATTAATTACAATTCTAATAGCATTAACGGTTTCGTTTTTGCTAAGCTGGTTTTTATCAAGAATCCATGTTAATCGTATTCGCCGGCTGAGGGAAGCGACTTCATTGGTATCTGCTGGGGATTATACAGTCAAGGTGCCTTCATCAACTTTCGATGAAATTGGAGAATTGGCTAATGACTTTAATAACATGGTTGATAAAATTAATCAATCCATGGAAGAAATCGAAAGTCTTGAATACAGAAGACGGCAATTCATGGCGGATGTTTCACATGAAATGCGGACACCTTTAACAACAATTAGCGGTGTAATTGAGGGGCTTAAAAATGATATGATTCCTGAGGAAGATAAGGAAAGAGGGATCAATCTGGTAAGCCAGGAAGCAAAAAGGCTAATTCGCCTTGTAAATGAGAATCTTGATTATGATAAAATCCGTTCAAACCAGATCCAGTTATTTAAGGAACTAATTCCTTTAGATGAGGTTTTGGAAATTATTCAGGAGCAATTATCATTCCAGGCTGAAGAGAAAAACATCAAGATTAACGTAGAAGTGGAGCCCAATATAAATATTTATGCGGATTATGACCGCTTGATTCAAATTTTAATAAATATTACTAAAAATAGTATTCAATTTACATCGAACGGAACCATATGGCTCCGTGGAAGATTGGATCATGGTGAAACGATTATTGAAATTGAAGATACTGGTATTGGAATTGATCCGGATGAAGTTGAGAATATATGGCGTCGTTTTTATAAAGCTGACATTTCCAGAACAAGTAATCCATATGGTGAATTTGGATTAGGATTATCAATCGTAAAACAATTAGTCCTGCTTCATAATGGTGAGATTAATGTATTTAGTGCGAAAGGCCAAGGGACGAAATTTGTGATTCGATTCAAGCATTCAGGATTAGAAGCCGAAAATGCAATTTAACAAAATGCTTTCATTTGTTTTCCTAGTCATTTTAAAGTTTGTTAACAATTTATTAATATTTAATTGGTATAGTAGTGGAAGATAGATAATTTAATGAAAAAAGGAGAAGTGAACGTGATGGATTTTAATGGAGGGCCTAAATACGAAAATTCATCAAACACTGAAAATACAACTGATAATACAAATGAAAAGACATACACCTATGAAAATGGTGCATTCTATCAAAATGATGATTATTCACGGTATGAAAAAATGAATGGTTCTGAAAAACAAAGAAGCAGTCGAAAAGGTAATTTCAGAGGAATTCTCGGGACGGTTGCCGCTGGTGTAGTCGGCTCGGCATTAACTTTGGCTGTTCTTCCTCATACAGATTATTTTAAAAGTATTGCCAATGAAAATAATGGAACTACTATCCAGCAGACTACTACTGATAACGCAGTTAAAACGGTTTCTGCGAAACCTTCTGCAGCGAACGGAACAGGATCTATTGCGGATACAGTTGATCGGATTTCGAAAACAATTGTTGGGATTGTTAATTATCAGCAACAAAATAACAATGCCAATAATTTATTTGGGAATGGGAACTTCGGAAGTTCAGGGAGCTTTGGCAACTCAGGTGGCTTTGGAAACTCCGGAAATGATGGGTCCACAGGAAACAGCAACTCCAATACCGTGGAAACCGGCTCTGGGTCGGGTGTTATTTTTCAAAAAAATGGGGATAGTGCCTATATTGTCACCAATAATCACGTAGTTGAAGGGGCATCTAAACTTGAAGTTTCTCTTTATTCTGGACAAAAAACTACAGCCACTGTGGTTGGTACAGATGCTTTAACCGACCTGGCAGTCCTTAAAATTGATTCAAAATATGTTACAAGCACAGCTGAATTTGGAGATTCATCAGTATTACGTCCTGGTGATGAGGTTCTTGCGATTGGTAACCCACTGGGGCTCGACCTTTCAAGAACTGTAACCCAAGGGATTGTCAGTGCTACGAATCGTTCAATTGCCGTTTCCACATCAGCTGGAGATTGGGAGACAAATGTCATTCAAACAGATGCGGCCATCAACCCTGGAAACAGCGGGGGTGCATTAATCAATACACAAGGACAAGTTGTTGGAATCAATAGTCTAAAGATTTCAGAAACCGGTGTTGAAGGCTTAGGCTTTGCCATTCCAAGTAATGATTTAATTCCAATTGTTAACCAATTAATTAAAAACGGCAAAGTTGAACGTCCATATTTAGGAGTTGGCTTAGCGGATTTAAGTGAAGTTCCGCAAATGTATTGGAATAACCTGCCAAACGATGTTCAAAAGGGTGTCATGATCACGAATATTGATCCCCAGTCTGTTGCCGCAAACAGCGGTCTTAAACAAAGAGATGTTATTGTCTCGATGAATGG
>JAUZQA010000209.1 GCA_030705665.1 Bacillota bacterium | reverse complement strand
GTCTTAAATTCCAATTATATTCTTCTGATGCAACTTTCAACTGGGAAAAGCCTTGGGCATACGAAACAATTTTACTTAAATACAATGACTTACGAACTAGTTCAATGAACTCTTTTTTATTTCCAGAATATTCATGCTTAGCTGGACCTTGAAGGATATTACTAGCTCTCACACGTTCCTCTTTCATGGCAGAAATAAAACGGGCAAATACAGACTCTGTAATAATGGAAAGCGGAATTCCAAGATCTAGTGCACTTTGGCTAGTCCATTTTCCTGTGCCTTTTTGACCAGCCGTATCCAGGATCACATCAACTAATGGCTTTCCTGTTTCCGGATCTTTTTTTGTAAAAATATCTGCGGTAATTTCAATAAGATAGCTGTCAAGTTCACCTTTGTTCCATTCCGCAAAAGTTTCATGAAGCTCATCCGTTGATAACCCAAGAAGTTGTTTCATTAAATGATACGTCTCGCAAATTAATTGCATATCAGAATATTCAATTCCATTATGAACCATTTTTACATAATGCCCCGCACCATTAGGTCCGATATATGTACAACAAGGATCTCCATTAACCTTCGCTGAAATAGCAGTTAACATTGGTCCTACAGCATCGTAAGCTTCTTTTTGGCCGCTTGGCATAATGGCAGGCCCTTTAAGGGCACCTTCCTCACCGCCGGATACTCCTGCGCCAATAAAGAGAAAACCTTTTTCCTCTAGTTCTTTATTTCTGCGGATGGTATCCTGATAGAAGCTATTTCCGCCATCAATAAGGATATCCCCTTTATCAAGATATGGAAGTAGTGATTCAATCGCCTTGTCAGTAATTCCCCCCGCATTCACCATTAAAAGGATTTTGCGCGGGCTTTCCAAAGATTGAACAAATTCTTCAATATTCGCTGTTCCAAAAAGTTTTTTCCCTGGATTATGTTCAATCACTTCCTTTACTTTTTCAGCAGAAAGATCGTACATCGAAACAGAGAAACCCTTACTTTCAAAATTGAGCGCAAGGCTTCTGCCCATTACACCAACGCCAACTACACCGATATTTTGTTTTTCCAAACTAAAACGCCCCTTCAAAGATGATAAAATTTTTTGCCATTATCATTATAGTTCGCAGTTTTCCTTTAAACAAACCTCATGCTCCATCGGAAGTAGAGATTTTTCCAAGAATATTATTTTCACTATGTATGAGCATTATCCATTAACATTAGATTCCTTTAATTTTACTACTATATTCTCTAATAATTTTCCTCCTGCCATGAGGGCTTCTCCGCCTCCTTGGGCAAATGTTTCATTTCCTCCTCCTCTTCCATTGATCAGCTTCAAGGCATCGGCAATTAAAAGTTTCATATTTTGACTGGCAGTTTGCCCTCTGGCACCAACAACTTGCAGCTTGCCATCATTTTCAGAAACAAAGAGGACATTAGCAAGTGGGTCTTTTGAAATGATTTGCCGAGCAAGTTTTTGCAACTCCTGAATTGTTTTGCCATTAAAAACAACAGTAATCAGTTTCTCTTCATAGATAGAACTGCTTTTAGCTAATAATTCATCTGCTTCATAAGAAAGAAGTTTTTCCCTTGCATCTTCAAGTCCTTTTTCCAAATCCTTTTGGGTTTGCAGCATTCTTAAAACAGCAGAACCCATATCTTTTTCTGGTGAGCTTAACAGCTTTGTTAACTCCAAGAGTACTTTTTGTTTTTGTTGGAATTGGGCAAGAACCCGGTCACCGCAAACAAATTGCACACGCACTTTCTTCTTTTGCTTTTCCCAATCTAGAATTTTTACGGCACGAACCTGGCCTGCTGTATTTGGATGTGTTCCCCCGCACCCGTTGTAATCAAATTCCGGGATGATAACAAGGCGAATATCTTCTTTCACCTTTGTCTCTTTACGAAGTGGATAATGGGATAATTCTGCTTCATCCACCCATTTTGCCTCAATGATTCTATTTTCAAGAATAATCTGATTGGCAAGCTTCTCTGCCAGGTCCGCTTCCTCTTCTAAAAGACTCTCCGTATCAAGGTCGATTGTTAAGACCTCATTTCCAAGGTGAAATCCCACTGTTCTGTATTGAAATAATTGATCAAAAGCTGCTGATAATATATGCTGGCCGGCATGCTGCTGCATATGGTCAAAACGTCTTTGCCAATCAATTCTGCCAATGACTTCTTTATCCGACATTTCGATTGGATGCTCAAGATAGTGACGGACCTCTCCGTCTATCTCCTCAACATTGAAGACCTTTACGCCGTCTATCGTACCCGTATCGTTTGGCTGGCCGCCTCCAGTTGGATAGAATGCTGTTTGACTCAATACGATGTAAAAGTGTCCCTCAGTGTCCTTTTCTGCTTTTACTACCTTTGCTGAAAACTCACGGATATATGCATCATGATAAAATAGTTTCGTTTCCATCCCGTCGCTCTCTCCCTTTAATCAATCGTCTTCTTCCAATTTAGTATATATTCCAGAAAAAAACAAAGCTACCCATCATGTTGGATAGGTAGTAATAAAGAGTTTGAAACTATATTTTTATTTATTAGTGCGTTTTCCGAAAGGCTGCATGCCTGTTTGCGGGAAGCCACCTGTTTGTGGATAGCCGCCTGTTTGTGGGTAGCCGCCCATTTGTGGGTACCCACCCATTTGTGGATAGCCACCCATATGCGGGTAACCGCCATGGTGATGATGATGATGGTGGTGGTATGGATAACCTCCCATTGTATGTGGATAACCTGTGTATCCACCCATCGTTCCCGGATAGCCTGCATGAGGCATTCCTGTTGTCATGCCTGGATAACCACCTGTCATTTGCGGATAGCCTGTTCCTGGAAAACCACCAGGAAATTGTCTAGTTTCTTTTTCCAATCTAATCTCTCCCCTATATCGTTGTACAAGATAATGTATGTCCTTAGGTGCAAAGAGGATTAGACTTAAACCTAAATAAAAAAGTTTTTTATTTTTTCTCGTCTTGTGATTTTTTCTGGCCTGTTTGTTTTTGGTTGCTAATTTCACCGCAGGCAATTCTTTTTCCTGAATCTCCTGAAGGTTGTGTCATCCCGTCATCCTTTTTTTCATCGATCACAATTGAGGTTCCCTCTTTTGTAAACAAGGACTTTTTTCCATTTCTTAGCGTTACATTTGGTGCCATTAGGTCAGCACTAACACTTCCATCATCTTCAACAATTAAGTTTGGGAGGTCTCCCGCATCTGCCCCTTTGGGGTGTAAAAGTCCATGTTCTTTCTGTTCTGGATTAAAGTGATTCCCTGCCGATTGGAATTCAGGTGCCTCACATTTACCTTTTTCATGGATATGAATAGCATGAACACCGGGATTCAGGCCTTTTAATTTCACTTGAACCTTCACACCACTTGATTGTTCAGCTAAATTTATTTTTCCTAAAGAGTCACCTACTGCGTTATACATCTCGACATCGACTTTCGTCGGGTTCTGTTGTGCACATCCAGCCAGTAAAAGCAAAGGAATGATTACCCATTTTCTCTTCATAAGATGTAACCCTCCAAAACAGCAATTTGCGATTAGTATGACCGAATAAGGCATTTGTATGCAAAAAAAAGGAACAGCATTAACTGTCCCAAAATTGTCGTTCAGACTCAAGTTTTTCTTCAAGTTCTTTTGCCTTTTTTGCTTCACGCTTGGAATAAGAGATGATAATCCTCATGGTGATCACCGCAGCAATCATAAAAATAACTAAACTAATGACCGCAGGGATATATTCTCTTTTATCCTTGGGAAAGTATAAAAACAAGGATAACACATACCATTGAATCATTTACTCATCCCCTCTTAAAGGAGTTCTTTGGAAATAATTATATCAACAGCCTGACAGTGTTCCAAGTTTTTAACCTTCAACTAGTGTTTATTTAAGAACATTGATTTTTTGAATGATCACATCTTCTTTCGGTTTGTCCTGTGGATTTACTGGAGTTGCAGCAATTTTGTCAACTACATCCATTCCTTCAACCACTTGCCCAAAGACAGTATGACGATGATCCAGCCAAGGGGTGCCGCCATCTTTTTTATACCTATTGATAATTTCATCTGGATAGCCTGCTTTTTTCATTTGATCAATCATGGAAGGATCAACTTTCGTATTTTGAACAATAAAAAATTGACTTCCATTCGTGTTTGCACCGGAATTTGCCATTGATAGTGCTCCACGGATATTAAACAAATGGTCGGAG
The DNA here is from genome assembly GCA_030705665.1 of Bacillota bacterium. The sequence goes on along the minus strand of JAUZQA010000209.1, from coordinate 3,119 downwards.
AATTCATCTTCAAATGGATGGCCGTAAATGCTTTCACCTCCAGTACCATTTCCATTCGGGTCTCCACCTTGAATCATAAAGTCCTTGATTACCCGATGAAAAATCAGTCCATTATAATAGCCTTTCTGGCTGTGTTTAACAAAGTTTTCGACTGCCTTTGGGGCATATTTAGGAAAAAGCTTAATTTTGATTGTCCCCATAGAAGTTTGCAATTCAACTAATTTTTCATCAGCAGACACTTCTGTTGATAATTGTGGAAAAGAATTGGTCACCGTATTTTTCCCTTCTTTCTTCGACACTGTTGTTGAATTCGTTTTTGAATCATCTTTTTTCGTTTCCTGCTTCTGATTGCTTGTCCCACACGCACCAAGAAGAAGCATGACTACGACTATAGACATAAGTATCTTCAACTTTTTTGACAATTATCATCCCTCCGGTTTTTTCGTTTAAATTGCTAAAGACATTTTATCATTTTGTTTTTTAATTATCATCATTATAATAAAGAGAATAACAGTTACAAAAAGGAGCATTTGGACATGTCAGAATTTCAAATTGGAGATAAAGTTACCGCCATTTATAAAACAGGTAAATATATCGGAGAAATAACAGAAGAGCGCCCGCAGCATTATTTAGTAAGAGTTCTAGCTGTGCTCACCCATCCGCTGCAAGGCGACCTGCACCATCCTAAGAATGCCAATGTGGATATTTTTCACGAGCGCCGAGCACTTGCTTACCGTGAACAAACAAATGTACCCAAACAAATGGTCAAACATTTTCATGATGAAATTCCCGAATATCAGGAATCATTAAGGTCTGCAGTGGACAAAATGAAAAAAGACTGTACCGAAGCTGCCTCAGCATGGGGAGATAAAAGCTTAGAAATCATTGAGGGATTGGAAAAGAGTTATTTTAAGTAAGAATGAAAAACAAAGGCTGTGTTAAAGGGAACTGTTGATTGGAACGGAAATCAACAGCCAAAAATAAAAGACCAAATCGTTTAATGGATTTGGTCCTTTTATACAAATTCATTTAATAGCTTTGAAAAATCAACACGATCGCCAATTGTTGTTGGTTTTGGCTTTTCCAAATACTGTTTGTCTTTTTCAACCAATCTGAAAATATTATAGGTAGTTAGTGCATCGTCAAGGGCCCGATGATGCCTTCCCGTTCCTTCTTTTCCATATTCCTGGACAGCTTTCCATAAACCGGTTTGATTTTGATCACCAAAGAATCGTTTATATTCCATCGATAGATCAATTTCATTCGCTTTAAATGGAAATGGGGTACTTGCATGCTGGCAATTTTGTCTTAATACTTTCATATCCATATTGCCCCATGTCACGATGAAATTATCATAATTCTTATTATAATCTGCCATTTTCTTTACAAGTTCCAAAAAAGGAATCCCTTTATCAACCTGCTCCTGTGAAATATGTAAAAATGATTTGCAGCGTTCTGAGAGTACTGGGAACTTAATTGGGGTCACAAACGATGAAAACTGATCTACAATCTGATCATTGATTACCGAAACAATACCTACCTCGATGATTTCCGGAAAAAAGTTTTTTACCCGAACATGTCTTTCTGGCATGGTAAACTCAAAATCTATAAATAAATGCTGACGGTGTTCTTTCATCATTTCACCACCTTTTCACATTTCACATAATTATAATTTAGTACTTTCATCACCTTTAGTTATCTTTTATTATATCATGAAACCCAATAAAATTTTTAATTTTTATACAAAATATAAAAGGGATGGTATCGATTTCCATCCCCTAAAAAATCAATCTTTGTTGATATTCAAAACAGCAATTGTGCATCTCGAAACACAGATTAATCGATCTTGTTCATCGGTAATTTTTATGTCCCAAACCATTGTCTTTTTCCCCTGATGCAGGACCGTTCCAGTCGCTGTTACATATCCATCTTTTTTCGAACGAATATGATTAGCGTTAATTTCCAGCCCGACAACACCTTGGCTTTTTTTATCAACAAGTTCATAGGCACCAACACTTGCGACTGTTTCTGCTAATGCAACAGATGCCCCGCCGTGTAACAGTCCAAATGGCTGATGTGTCCGTCCGTCGACAGGCATTGTGGCAGTGACCTTCCCTTTTTCTAAAAGAGTAATTTCGATACCTAATGCATCCATTAACGTTTTTTTATTCTCCATTTGAAAACCTCCATATGTAAAATCTAACACCTGTAATTGCTTGTTTTTTTGAGATACTAATTAATGCCCCTAATAAAGGGCAACTCATTAAAAAATGAGGTGGACAGTCATGGAAATAAGAGAAGGCTTAATCCCCACAATCCTTGGAACTGCGGTAACCGCGGCAGGTATTGCCATGAAACAAAACCGCAGCATAGATAAAATGTATTCGAACACCATCTTTGGTTTTGGCCTCGCGCATATTGTTTTAGGGGCAATCGACCTAATCGAACATAGGAATGAATCCTAAAGTATACGCTTTTCCATTTTAACCTTTTTTTGTTAAAACAAGAAAGAAACAGCTTCTCCAATCGAGGCTGTTTCTTCGTTTTTCAATAATAATATGGGTAACCACCAAAACCCATGCCTGGATAACCCATTGGCGGGTAAACCATTGGCGGGTAACCAAATCCAGGGTATCCCCATGGGCGGCTAATCAAAGCTCCCCCAAGTAATCCCCCTAAAAATCCTAATCCGCCTACCGCTAGCGGCCATCCCAGACCGAAGCCAATAAATCTTTGATCAGCTACAGGGTATGCATTTCTATAATACGGGTACATTTCGGACTTTCCTCCTTTTCCTATATACCTTGCCTACACTATTTCATATGCGGCGGCAGCTGCTTTTGAGTGGGCACTGAGTACTAAGGAGAAAATGAATTCTATTTATCAATTGGTTCAAATTGTTCAACAAACAGCGCAAGTGTGCGTGTCATAACCCCTGTTGCACCTGCAGGACCGAGGTCATAATCCTTAGCTGCTGTCGCAGTACCGGCAATGTCCAGATGAACCCACGGTGTATTTTCAGCAAACTCGCCAATAAATGCTCCAGCGACTATCGCATGGCCTTCGCGTCCTGGTGAATTATTCAAGTCAGCTATTTTGCTTCTGCGGACTCTTTCTTT
>JAUZQA010000208.1 GCA_030705665.1 Bacillota bacterium | reverse complement strand
TTTATTGAAATATTTTACATTTAGTATTTGTTCCGTCGTCAATTTCTGTTCCGATTGTGGCAGCTGTTTTAAATGATATGCAGCGGCCATTGATGTAGTATGTGTACCACCATAATCATTATAAATATAGATCACAGAAATCATCCTTTATTCGTTGTCACTTTAGTATGGGCAAATATACCATTAATAATTCGGAAATTTTCTCATTCAAAGGGACGGCTATAAAAGAGTCTCCAGTTACAGGCAATAAACTGTTTCATTTGATATAATGAAGAAAATTCTGCCAGCATGTTTTAGAAAGTGGTGATTGTTTGCTGAAGTTAGGTTTGAAATGCTCGTACCATCCTGAACAGCTGTATGAGCGATTAAAGTATCGTCCTGAAATTATTGAACTACATTTGGTTGACGAGGATTTGTTTGGCCAAAAAAGAAGACAACTGGAAGCAGCGATTTCGATGCTGAAAACACTGGGATGTGAAGTGTTTTTGCATCATCCAGCCAAATATAATGGAAGATATTTAAATATCAGCCACGAACAAGAAGAGGATTATCTTTTTTATCACTTATCTTCGAGGATTCTAGCGGAAATCTGTTTAACTCATTCGGTCAAATGTGTGATTCATCCCCATTACTTGCCGACGGAATCTTCTGCCATCAATCCTGAAAATCGTGACCGGCTTTTTCATGAAATAAGCGAAATGTTAGCTTACGGAAGGGATGCCTTTCTTTGGGAGAACTCGGTGGTTGGTCTATTTACGGCTGAAAATCCAAATTGGTTTGAGGACTTTATTGAGCCATTAAAATTACCGTTAACATATGATATTAGCCATGCATTTATATCCTTCAAGGGCAACAACCTGTTATTGCTGGAGCAAATCAAAAAATTACAATCTTATATTCAATATTTTCATGTTGTTGATAGTGAAGGACAAAAACATGATAGTCTAACAGTAGGTACTGGAAAAGTCGATTGGAAGCCGATCCTTCCGTTTTTAATGACCAAACCTTATATCTATGAAATTATTCTAAAAGACCAAACGGATGCAACCGAAATGATTCAAAGTCATCATTATTTAGTGAATCTGGCCAATGAGAAGTAACGATGTCGGAAAAGAAATTATGTACCAATAACCCGCAAGAGTTCATTTTAAAAAAAATAAAAAGAAAAGGTATCGATGCCTTTTCTTAAAGTGTGATGCGATTTGTGTGTTCTGCTGCGAGTTTTTTGTCAAGATGGCGATGAACAAGTATATAAACGATTCTAATTGTAACCCCAAGCACAATTAAGCTGGTGAGCAGCCATTGATTCAACATGTTTTTTACCTCCGCTGGGAATCGTTTTCTTATATTGGTATTGTAATCATTATATGCTAAATTTCTTTACTTTAGTATAGATAAAATGTTTCAGGTTTTTGACATAATGGACACAGAAATAGTAAAAATAGGCATTCATGTGGATGCTTTTTTTTATTAAATTTATGTAAAAGAAAAACAAAGGAAACTTGTTTTGGTAAAATTAATGGGAGGAGGTTTTTTATGGGAAAGATTAAAGAAGATTTAGCCTATGTTTCTCATCTAATTCCAAAGGTACTGCAAATACTATTGAATGTTTCTCTCGTTTTTTTGGCGATTATTCTCTCTATTTTACTCATCAAAGAATTAATCATTTTCAGTCAGATTTTGATCGTAAAGGGCAGTGATGATTATAAGCTTTTTCTTACGAATATTCTTATTTTCTTTTTGTATTTTGAGTTTATTACGATGATCGTCAAATATTTTAAAGAAGAGTATCATTTTCCGATTCGTTATTTTATTTACATTGGGATTACTGCACTTGTAAGAATTATTATTGTTGATCACGATCATCCGCTAAATACCTTGTTGTACTCACTTGCCATTTTAGTTTTGATCATTGGGTATTTCATCATTAATTTAACACCACGTGAAAGGCCAAGTAGCAGCTGGTTTTTTAAAAAATAGCCACCGAATTCATTAAGATATGAGTCTATCTTTGATGAAGACGGTGGTTTTTTTTAGGTTCTTTCCTGCAATCGGTCAGGAAGGCTTTGAATGGATTGAACGACTAAATCAAGCTTTGCCTCAATTCGGTAAAGCAAATAAAGTGTTACGACAATCGGAAATCCTACCTCACTGATGATCGGAATCAATTGCTCCAAGGCTGTTCACCTCCATTTCTTTAGAAAAAAAGAGCCGGATTCATTAAGAAACCGGCTCTTTTTCTAGCGAATGTATTACACAATTTCATAATCGGTCACGTTGCGTTCGATCACGCGGGCACCTTGGGAGGAAACAAAGCCGCCATTGATGGTATTAAATGCGCCAGCTGCAATAATTTGGTCCATCGATTGTTTGACCGCTGCTTGGTCAACTGGTTCCTTTGGATTATCAAGCGTAAGCTTTGTAACTTTTCCGTTCTCCGTTACAAATTGCAATTCCAATGTTTTCGCCATTAGATTCACCTCCTTATTTAGAATCAGACTTTCCTAGAGATTAAGCTGTAATGTCTGTCGTATCATTGCGCTCAATTTTGAATAGAGAATCATTAGATAATACGCTGAGTGCTTGGGCTACTTGAAAAAGCTGGTCTGTTGTCGCCTCCTTTTTAATGTTGTTTAAGGTCTTGGCTTTATAAATCGGCTTGCCTTTTTCATCCATTCCTGTTTCAAAAGTCATGCGAAGCTTTGTTTCGTACAAGTTTGCTACTGCCATGTTTATCACCTCCTTTCACCTTCTATATACAAACGAAGAAGGCAAAAGGACAGGTTCTCTAAAAATTTTTTTCTGTATGGAAATGGCTGTGCAGCATAAAGAATTTTCCGCTTTTCAGGAATTCACTATGAAAGCACTTCCGTAAAAGTGGAATTTTCCGTTTTTTCGGAATGTTCTGCTCGTGAATACTGATTAATTAACAGTCCGAAAGTTGGCATGAAACTTGCAATTAATAGAGTGAATCCAGAGAAAAAGAGAGGTGAACAGCATGATTGAAAGGATTGCCATCCTTGGCTCAGGTGTGATGGGGAGCAGCATTGCCCTGTCCTTTGCAGTCAAGGGCTATTCCGTCATCGTGAACGATATCAAGGAAGAATTTTTAGCAAATGCAAAGGGCCGAATTAATGAAAATCTATCCATTCTCCTCGATGAAGGTGAATTGAATGAAGATAGCTTGCATAGCACCCTGGCTAATATTTCGTATACGGTTCATTTAGATGAAGCGGTCAGAGAGGCGGATTTCATTATTGAAGCCATTCCGGAAAAAATCGAGCTGAAATGGGACCTTTTTCAGAAATTAGAGGCTCTGATGAAGCCTGGTGCCATTGTTGCTTCCAATACGTCCACTTTTCCTATTTCCCGGTTAATGGAGAAAGCTTCATTTGCCGACCGAATGATCATTACGCATTTCTTTCATCCGGCTCATATAGTACCGCTTGTTGAGATCGTTCGGCACCGGGAAACAAAGGTGGAAATCATCGAAGAGACTGTAAGCTTAATCAGGAGCATTGGGAAAGAGCCGATTCTTTTGAAAAAAGAAATATCCGGTTTTATCGCGAATCGCCTGCAAACCGCTCTTATGCGCGAAGCGTTTTATCTATTAAAAGAAGGTGTGGGCACTGCCCGGGATATTGATACCGCCATTACAGCGGGGCCGGGGTTTCGCTGGGCATTCACAGGACCCATTGAAATTGCTGACTTTGGCGGACTTGATACATGGCAGAGTGTTTTCGAAAATGTAGCCCCTGAATTGGACCGAAGTATTGGAGCACCAGAAGTGATTCGTGAGTTGGTCCGTGAAAATAGGTTGGGAACAAAAACAGGCAAGGGCATTTATTCGTACGATGAATGTTCTGTATCTGAAAAACTCAATGAGCGTGATCGCCTTTTAATCAAGCTTCAAAGAGTCAAAAAATAAGCTGGCACGATTTTTGCATAAAAGATAAATGAAAGAGAGAAAAGCTCTAATTTAGGAGGTGCTTCTTAGTGAGTAAAGTTATTTCAACAGAAGAAATTGGCGCACTTTTTAGGGATGGTATGACAGTTATGGTCGGCGGGTTTATGGGGGTTGGCACTCCACAAGGACTTATTGCAGCGATGCTTGCAGCAGATGTAAAGGATATAACGCTGATCGCAAATGATACCGCTTTTACAGAAACAGGGGTTGGTCCATTAATCGTCTCCCGCAAGGTAAAAAAAGTAATTGCGTCCCATATTGGGACAAACCCGGAAACAGGCAGACAAATGATTGCCGGTGAGCTGGATGTAGAGCTTGTTCCCCAAGGGACTCTTACTGAGCGGGTCCGCGCCGGGGGTTCAGGACTTGGCGGTGTTTTGACACCGACTGGAGTGGGGACTGTTGTGGAGGAAGGCAAAGTCAAGATGATGGTGGATGGACGTGAGTATTTGCTTGAAAAACCGCTTCGTGCCGAAGTTGCCCTTTTAAAGGCACAAAAAGCAGATAAAGCTGGAAACCTAATTTATAACCGTTCAGCCCGCAATTTTAATCCACTCATGGCTTTGGCTGCTGACCTTGTTATTGTACAGGTAGAGGAATTGGTTGAAATCGGCGAGATTGACCCGGATGAAGTAATGACTCCAGGCATTCTGGTGGACAAAATTTTTGTGCAAGGAGGCTGCCAGTCATGATAGGTACGCAATTAAGTCCAAAACAAATCATCGCAGCACGGGTTGCAAAAGAGATGAAAGATGGAGATGTTGTCAATTTGGGGATCGGCCTTCCAACAATGGTGCCTAATTTTCTGCCTGAAGGTGTTAATGTCATTCTTCAATCTGAAAACGGTTACATTGGTCTTAAGCCATTAGAGGGAGAGATTGATCCAGACCTGGTGAACGCCGGCGGCCAGCCTGCAGGCATTATTTCCGGAGGTGCTTTTTTTGACAGCTTGTTCTCGTTTGAATTGATCCGCGGGGGACATGTTGATGTTACGGTATTAGGCGGTTTGGAGGTCGACGCGAAAGGTAATCTTGCCAACTGGATGGTGCCGGGAAAAATGGTGCCGGGTATGGGCGGCGCCATGGATCTGGTAACAGGAGCTAAAAAAGTCATTGTGGCGATGGAACATACAGCCAAAAATGGTTCAGCAAAGATCCTTGAAAAATGCCGCCTGCCTTTAACTGGGAGTGAAGTTGTTGACCTAATTGTAACCGAACTGGCGGTATTCCGGGTAACGGAGGATGGATTGGTTCTGGAAGAGCTTCAAGAAGGGGTTGACTTGGAAACTGTTAAAGCAAAAACGGAGGCTTCGTTTATCGTAAGTCCAACTACTTTTTAGGAGGAAAAATGAATGCGTGATGTTGTGATTGTGAGTGCTGTTCGAACACCAATTGGTAGCTTTATGGGAGCCCTTAAAGATACACCAGCAACAGAATTAGGAGCCATTGTCATTAAGGAAGCGGTAAAGCGCGCGGGTATCCATCCCGAGCAAGTAGATGAAGTGATTATGGGGAACGTCCTTCAAGCAGGTGGCGGCCAAGGGCCTGCCCGCCAAGCTGCAATCAAAGCGGGATTGCCGATTGAAGTCACCTCGATGGCGATTAACAAATTATGCGGTTCTGGTCTTAAGGCCGTTCACCTAGCGGCACAGGCGATCCAGACAGGTGAAGCCGAGATTGTGGTCGCAGGCGGCATGGAAAATATGAGCATGGCTCCATATCTGTTGACACAGGGGCGTACGGGTTACCGTATGGGCGATGGAAAAATTTTTGACAGTTTACTTCAAGACGGTCTGCATGATGCTTTTTATCATTATCATATGGGAATAACAGCGGAAAATGTGGCTGAGCAATATGGATTAACTAGGGAAGAACAAGATGAGTTTGCCGCCTGGAGTCAGCAAAAAACAGAAGAGGCTATAAACAAGGGGAGGTTTAAAGAAGAAATTGTTCCTGTCAAAATACCAAAGCGTAAAGGAGATCCAATTATTTTTGCACAAGATGAATTTCCAAGGGCTGGTGTAACGGTGGAACAGCTGTCGAAACTAAAGCCCGCCTTTAAGAAGGATGGAACGGTTACAGCAGGGAATGCTTCCGGAATCAATGATGGCGCAGCTGCATTTGTCCTGATGAGCAGGGAAAAAGCGGAGGAACTTGGACTTCAGCATATGGCGGTGATCCGAAGCAATGGTACAGCAGGGGTAGACCCGAAAATTATGGGAATCGGTCCTGTGCCTGCTGCCAAAAAAGCCTTGGACAAAATGGGCTTGACGATTGACGATATCGATCTTGTCGAAGCAAACGAAGCTTTTGCTGCCCAATCACTTGCGGTTGGCCGCGAATTAGAGATTCCTAGAGAAAAATTAAATGTAAACGGCGGGGCGATTGCATTAGGCCATCCGATTGGTGCCAGCGGTGCACGGATTCTTGTCACCTTGTTGTATGAAATGCAACGGCGCAATTTCCGATATGGCTTAGCAGCCCTATGTATTGGCGGCGGCCAGGGGATCGCTACCATTGTAGAAATGGAAAAAAACTAGATTAAGATTTTGATACCAAAAGCTGTGATTGGTGAAATTATCATTCTTTTAACGAAATAGATGCAAATTTTGCGAAATACCATGTAAAAAATAGTGAAATCACTTCAAACTCAAGTATTTTTTGGGGGACCTGCACAATAGATTATTTAGAGGGGTTTCAGTTAAAAAGAGATAAGAAATTAGGGGGATGTTTATGGAGATATTTGTTATATTGCTGGCTCTCGGACTTTTAATGTTTGTTGCCTACCGTGGTTATTCGGTTATCCTTTTTGCACCGATTTGTGCCCTTTTGGCCGTATTACTAATCGCACCAGCCCATGTATTGCCGTTTTATTCCGGTGTGTTCATGGAAAAAATGGTTGGATTCATTAAATCTTATTTCCCAGTCTTTTTACTGGGAGCTATCTTCGGAAAGGTTATTGAAATGTCAGGGATTGCAGAGTCGATTGCCAAGACGATTGTCCGTTTAATTGGCGCCAAACGTGCAATGTTAACAATCGTGATCCTCGGTGCGATTTTAACGTATAGCGGTGTAAGTTTATTCGTAGCCGTGTTTGCCATTTATCCTTTCGCAGCACAAATGTTCAGGGAAGCAAATATTCCAAAACGTTTAATTCCGGGCACGATCGCACTAGGTTCATTTACCTTTACAATGGATGCATTGCCAGGAACACCACAAATTCAAAACGTTATTCCGATTACCTTTTTTAAAACCAATATTTATGCTGCGCCAACACTGGGAATCATCGGGGCAATCATTGTCATTGTGCTGGGCTTGACGTACCTTGAGCTGAGAAGGAAAAAAGCGCAAAAAGCAGGTGAAGGCTACTA
>JAUZQA010000207.1 GCA_030705665.1 Bacillota bacterium | reverse complement strand
GTCGATTTCCTAACAAACCATTCTTCTGGAATTAGATCCTTCCGCTTCCATCGATACAACTGTCCATAGGAGATTCCGGTCAACTCTAACAAATCTTTTTTGGAAATTAGCTCTTCACTCATTTTAGAAAACTCCCTTCTGTTACTAATGTAACATAACACTGTTACGTTGTAAACGTAGTTTGTTTTGTTCATATTAAGTTTTAAATATTACTTTCAAAAAATCTTTTAACTCGCATATTGAATCTCTATGTTACTTTGGTCTTTGTTTCTGAATCTGTTTGGGCACATGGATGCCTTCTTTGTTACCTTACTCTCTATTCCAGCAGCACTTCGGGCACGTAGATGTCTTCTATGTTACCTTGCTCTCTATTCCAGCAGCGCTTCGGGCACGTAGAAGCCCCCTATGTTACCTTACTCTCTATTCCAGCTCCGCTTCGGGCACATAGATGCCCCCTACGTTACCTTCCCACCTATTTCTGCCCTGCTTCGGGCACATGGAAGCCTCAATGCTCCCATATTTTTGATAGTCCTTATAGTAAGTAATAAAAAGACCCATTCACGAATGTGAACAGGTCCCTTATTTCATATTTAAATTTCTTCTTCGAGTTCCACTTCTTTTTCCGCTTCATCTTCAACTTCATTGTCGTTGGAATAATGCTTTAAGAAATATACTAGTGACTGGAGCTCCACGGCCAAGTCAATATGATGTACCCTGATTGACGAAGGAACACTTAATCTTGCTGGAGTAAAGTTTAAAATACCCTTAACATTTGCCTTTACTAAACTGTCCGTAATCGTTTGCGCAACAGGAGCCGGTACAGTTAGAATCGCGACCGAAATATTCTCCTCTAGTAAGCGTTTTTCGATGTCATCCATATGATAAACAGTAACATCCCCGATCTTCGTTCCAACCTTTTGGGGATCTACATCAAAAGCACTATCAATTTTTGTATTATTATTTTTTAAAAAATTATAATTAAGGAAAGCTGTTCCTAAGTTACCGACCCCAATGAGGGCAACTCTTGTTAACTCATCCTGGTCCAGCGTCTTTCTAAAGAAGGATAACAAGTAGTTTACATTATAGCCGTACCCTTTCTTTCCTAAAGCTCCGAAATAAGAAAAATCTCTGCGGATGGTTGCAGAATCCACTTTCACTGCTTCACTCAATTCTGCGGACGAAACCCTCTGCTTGCCGGAAGAATGCAGGGCATTTAAAAAACGATAATATAAGGGCAGCCGTTTTGCTGTTGCCTGTGGTATTTTTACAGTATCATTACTCATAGGTCTTCTTCACCTCACTTGAACATTTTAATCCTATATTAAACTTGCTGGGTTCTCTTGAAGTCCCCACTTTTTCCACCTGTTTTTTCTACCAAGTATGTTGGTCCAATTACCATCCCTTTGTCAACGGCTTTACACATATCATAAACGGTCAATGCACAAGCGGATGCAGCTGTTAGCGCTTCCATTTCCACTCCCGTACTCCCTTTTGTTTTAACGGATGCAGCAATCAATAAGCTGTATTGTTCCTTATCAGTTTTTTCCCAAGTGAATGAAACATTGATCCCTTGTAGTGGAATAGGATGGCACATAGGAATGATATCCCACGTCTTCTTTGCTGCCATAACCGCTGCAACTTGGGCAACAGCTAATACATCACCCTTTTTTATTTCGTTATTTGTTATCTTTTCATATATTTCTTTACTTACAGTTATGCTTGAATGAGCTAGGGCAGTTCTGACAGTTTCCGATTTACCACTTACGTCCACCATCTTTGCTCTGCCTTCTTCATTGAAATGTGTAAATTCCGCCATAAATATAGTCCTCCCTGTAAATAATACACTATTTTATCATTTATGTCTGTGAAACTTTGAACGAATATATAAAAATAGTTCCGTCGCCTTATTTACAACTATGTATATCGGGTTTATTGCCGACTTTTCAGGAATACGGTAAACTATTTTTAGTATTGAGGTGAAAATAGATGATTTTATTACAAGTGAATCAACTCTCAAAGTATTATGGTGCTGATCTTATTTTATCGAATATAAAGCTTGAATTACAATCCCGCGATCGTGTTGCCCTTGTTGGACGGAATGGTGCTGGAAAATCAACCTTGCTAAAGATTATCGCCGGTCATCTTTCTTTCGATGATGGTGAATTGATCAAACCTAAAGAAGTGACGATTGGCTATTTAGCCCAAAACACTGGTTTAGAATCCAAATTATCGATTTGGGATGAAATGCTGTCTGTATTCGAGCATGTTCGGAATATGGAAAAATCATTAAGGAATTTAGAAGAGCAAATGGCGGATCCATCCACTTTTAACAATCCCGCTAAATATGAAAGAACTTTGAAAGAATATGACCAATTGCAGATAAAATTTAAAGAACAAGGCGGCTATCAGTACGAAGCCGATATCCGTTCTGTCCTGCACGGTTTAAACTTTCACGATTCATCTGCCATGATTGCCAGCATGAGCGGAGGGCAAAAAACACGTCTTGCCCTTGGAAAGCTATTACTAACAAAGCCTGATATCTTAATCCTGGACGAGCCAACCAACCATCTAGACATTGAAACCCTTTCTTGGCTTGAACAATACCTTCAAGGTTATGATGGGGCCATTTTAATTGTCTCACATGACCGCTATTTTCTCGATAAGGTGGTCACTCAGGTTTATGAAGTATCCCGCCATCAGATTAGGAAATACCCTGGCAATTATAGCTCTTATTTAGATCAAAAGGCAGCAAATTACGAGCGTGAAATGAAGCTTTATGAAAAACAGCAGCAGGAAATCGCTGACCTGCAGGATTTTATTCAACGAAATTTAGCTCGTGCTTCCACAACCAAAAGAGCCCAGAGCCGCCGAAAACAGCTTGATAAAATGGATAGGATGGACCGACCTCTCGGCGATGAAAAGTCTGCCTCTTTTTCGTTTGAAATCGAAAAACAAAGCGGAAATGATGTGCTGATGGTAGATTCTCTATCGGTTGGGTATAACGATAAAAAAGTTTCCGAGAGGATCTCATTTCGTATTTCCCGAGGAGACAGCATTGCTCTTGTAGGTCCAAATGGTATTGGTAAATCCACGCTGCTTAAAACCATTATTAAAAAGCAGCCAGCCCTTGCTGGAGCTTTTTCATACGGTTCAAACCTTTCAATTGGATACTATGACCAGGAGCAAGCTGAATTAACCTCCAACAAACGGGTATTGAACGAGCTTTGGGATGTCTATCCACTAAAAACAGAAAAGGAAATCCGAACGACTCTAGGGAACTTTTTATTTTCAGGTGATGATGTCCTCAAAATTGTCTCTACCTTAAGCGGCGGCGAGAAAGCACGGCTGGCATTGGCAAAATTAATGTTGGAAAAAGCTAATTTATTAATTTTGGATGAGCCCACCAACCACCTTGATCTCGACAGCAAGGAAGTGCTTGAAAATGCCTTAATTGATTATCCGGGAACCATTTTGTTTGTTTCTCATGATCGATATTTTATTAATCGAATTGCTACTAAAATCATAGAATTAAGCAGCGAAGGCTGCATGGAATATCTTGGTGACTACGATTACTATGTCGAAAAGAAAACCGAAATGGAAGAGCTGGAGCAGCTTGAAAAATTAACATCCAAAATAGTTATCTCTCAAGAATTACAAGATAAATCCAATTATCAACAAGACAAAGAAAACAAAAAACAAGAAAGACAGAAAAAGCGGAAGTTAGAAGAGCTTGAATTGAAGATTGAAGAACATGAAGAATTAATTGCCAGCTATGAACAGCAGCTCTGTGAACCTGATATTTTCCAGGATCACGAAAGAGTACTAGAAATTACTCAAAAAAATGACCAAGCTAAAGCCGACCTCGAACAGCTAATGGATGAATGGGCTGAATTGGCAGAATGACACTAAAGAGGCAGGAATTACTCCTGCCTCTTTTTTTCCACAAACTTATTCACAATTAAAAGTTGAACTCTATAACTATCCAAAGGGTTTTCCACATTATCCACAGAAATCATTCAACTTATCCACATTATCCACAGAATAAGTCTACTTTATTAACAACTTTAATTCTTTCAGTGAATTTTTTAAAAAAGTTATCCACAAAAAAAGAACCAATTCCGTTTTTGGTCTCCATATCCAGCATGAATCTAAATATTCCATGCCATATATAGTATCCAATTGGAATGGTTCTTCAAAAGCATTAGTCGTTATATTTTTCAATTTCAAGGCCCGGATTGGCATTTAAGGTTAATTCAGCACGTTTTCCTTTTTCAAACATGACACTTCCGGCAGCAGCAATCATAGCGGCATTGTCTGTACAGAAAGATAAAGGCGGAATAACCAATTCAATATCTTCTTTATTAGCAAAAGCCTCGCTTAAAGCTGCTCGCAGTCCTTTATTAGCAGCAACTCCGCCAGCTAACAATACTTGCTTTACCCCATATTCAGCCACAGCTCTTTCTGTTTTTTTCACAAGTACCTCAACCACACTTGCTTGAAAGCTCGCAGCTAAATCTTCAGGTATAATCGTTTCACCGCGTTGTTCGGCGTTATGAACCGTATTGATCACAGCCGATTTTAAACCACTAAAGCTAAAATCATAGGAATTTTCCTCAAGCCATGCCCGCGGAAGGTCAATCGTTGGTTTTCCCTCCTGTGCTAAACGGTCAATTTGAGGACCGCCAGGATAGGTTAAGTTTAAGGTTCTGGCCACTTTATCGTACGCCTCACCGGCAGCGTCGTCTCTTGTTTCCCCAATGACTTCAAAATGCCCATGCTCCTTCATATAAACCAGCTCAGTATGTCCGCCTGAAACGACAAGGGCAATAAGCGGAAACTTCATTTCTGCTACTAAACGATTCGCATAAATATGCCCGGCAATATGATGAACAGGAACAAGTGGAATATCATGAGCAAAGGCAAGTGCTTTTGCAGCATTCACTCCAATTAACAATGCTCCCACCAATCCAGGACCTTCTGTAACAGCAATCGCATCAAGGTCAGCAAATTCAATCCCCGCTTGATTCATCGCTTCCTCTATAACGATTGTAATTTGCTCCACATGGTGGCGGGAGGCGATTTCCGGTACCACTCCTCCAAATCGTTTATGGCTTTCAATTTGCGAAGCCACAACATTGGCAGCAATTTCTCTACCGTTTTTAATAATGGCTATTGCTGTCTCGTCACAGCTGGACTCTACTCCCATCACCATTAAATCAATTTTCATAATTTCACCCACATTACTAGTGCATCTTCCTGATTATCAGTATAATAATTTTTACGTAAGCCGCCTTTTTGAAAACCAAACTTGCGATACAAGGCTTGGGCGACATAATTTGTAACCCGAACTTCAAGGGTCATGCTTTTTGCTCCCATCGTTTTGGCTACATCAAATAGGTTTTGCATTAAGGCTTCACCAAATTTTCTCCCTCTATATTCCGGAAGGATGGCAATATTGGTTATATGTGCTTCATCAATAACCACCCACACGCCACAATATCCAACGACTTTTTTATCCACCTCAAGTACAATATAAACCGCGAATTTATTCATGTTGAGCTCATTATAGAAGGCTTCGCGGCTCCAAGGTGTTGTAAAGGACCTATGTTCAATTTCTAAAACCTGATCAATATCCTCTTCCCTCATAAACCGAAAAACGATTGATTCATCCATTTCTCTCTTTTCCTATCCCTATTTATTTTTGACTCTTGCCCTCTAACCATTTTGCTTCAGCCTCAGCCAACCGAATATAATTGGGAACGAATGAGTGAATGTCCTCGCCTGGTTTATCTTTTCCCAATAATACAAGCTCCGATGGCCGTGGATTATTTTCCGTTACTTCTGAAAAAATTGCCTGGCTTCCCAGAATTTCTTCAATCGTTGGACGATGAATGATTAAGTCATTTCCAATAAAAAGAATTTTATTTTCCACAGACTTCAGTTCTTCAGCCCATTCTGTCATCATTACCAATGCATCGTTTTGAACAGTGACAAGTTCATTATTGTGGTAACGATATAATCCTGAATAAACTTGTCCTCTACGTGCATCAAATAAAGGTACAACAGCCCCATTAAAATAACGTCCTGCACCAGCAGCAAGAATCTCCAGGCTTGAAACTCCTACAAGAGGCAGCTGCAACGACCAAGCCAATGTTTTAGCAATTGTTACACCGATTCGTACACCTGTATAGGAACCAGGTCCTTTTGCTACCACAATTTTCGTTAAATCCTTGGGAGTCCGTTCACAGTCTTTCATTAACATTTGAATGGCCGGCATAATTCGAATCGAATGGTTTTTTTTCAAATTCGTTATATACTCGCCAATCACTTTATTTTCATCATAAAGCGCCACCCCTAATGCTTGATTAGAAGTGTCAATCGCTAAAACAGTCATGAGATAATCTCCTTACATAATTGCTCGTACCTTTTTCCAAGAGGGTCTAATACAATTTTGCGATGGTCGTTGTCCTCGTGATAAAGATAGATCGTTAACCGCTCTTTGGGTAGCTGCTCCTCGATTAAATGAGCCCACTCTACTACCGTTACGCCGTCGCCTTCAAAGTACTCATCAAACCCCAAATCCTCGAAGGCATTTTCAACCCGGTAAACATCCATATGATATAGCGGGAGTCTGCCATGGTATTCTTTTATAATCGTAAATGTAGGGCTGTTTACCGTTCTTTTAATTTCAAGCCCCTTTGCAAGACCTTTTGTAAAGGTTGTTTTACCAGCACCAAGGTCACCTTCAAGTGCAATGACATCTCCTGGGCTAAGCAAAGCTGCCAAGTTTTCAGCAAATTGTGTTGTCTGCTCCGCACTTTTTGTTTGGATTATATATTGATTCATTTGATCACCTTTTAATTATAACCTATCCTCTTTAATTTCAAAATTAGTGAAAAAGCGTCCAAAAACCCTACTGGAATCACTCTTAGGATGGCTGTCATAACTGTAGTTTACATTAATTTGTGACTTTGGGCAAAAAATGATTAAGACTGCCTATATAATCCATCATTTTCTTGTTTCTATCCAATTATAAGCAAAAAACCACAGCAATTATACTGTGGTTCGCTTTTATCGCATGATGGATTATTGCGGGGGCAGGATTTGAACCTGCGACCTTCGGGTTATGAGCCCGACGAGCTACCGGACTGCTCCACCCCGCGACAATAGAAAACTATGTAGTATTTTTATAATACTATATAGTAAAGCCTGGCAACGTCCTACTCTCACAGGGACTTTCGTCCCAACTACCATCGGCGCTGAGAAGCTTAACTTCCGTGTTCGGTATGGGAACGGGTGTGACCTTCTCGCCATTATTACCAGACTTATTTGATTGAGGTTCATTCCC